>JAJXWL010000120.1 GCA_021781625.1 bacterium | reverse complement strand
AAAAAGTTGGTAAATAGGGGGGGAATGCCAATTTTGTCGTTCACAAGTGTGAAATAATGGAGATTTCGTCAATTTTTCGAAAATTCAAAAATCTGACCGTGGAATTGTTTCTTTTTTAGAGGTGCCCTAGGGGAACTTGAGTATTACCTATGTATGCTTTTCCTGTTGTAAACACAGACTGTTGCCCATTATAAAAAGCGGAACCAGGCAAAAATGAAGCTACACGCAACGCTGTGAGGGGAAAAAGAACCGCGTCTGTCTGCCATTTGAGAAGTTGTGATGGGTTAAAAGGTGCAGCTAAGAGATCACTCAAATGCGCTCTATGAAACGGGTGTGTCAGATACGCTGGATCATCCGACCGTTCCCGTGCATCGGCATAGGTTTGATACGTCGACCAAAGCGCCGTATGCAATCCAAAATAGTGAAAATTATCTGAAAGATCATTAGAAACCTGCTGTCCTAAGTCGCTTGAGCCTAAGCCGTTAGCCTGAAGAAGATAACTTTCTGCTTCAGATGCGTTCATAACTGTCGACATTGTAGCCCCTTCTGAGCTATCAAACGCCCAAAGCGGCGCACCTTCAAGATTGAGGAATAACATCTTTGAAGTTTGTTGCAGAGTGCCATATTGAGCGGGGATAAATGAACTTAAATCAGCGCCCCAAAATCCGGCAAACGAAAGACCAGTAGCTTCTAAAACTTGTGTGCGAGTCAAGCTATCCTTGTTGGGGGTAGGCTTAACAGGATTCTGGTCAATCGCCCATATCGAAAAATTCCCTACTAGTAATAGCAAAATTAAAATTAAAACTTTTTTCTGCATTGCTGCTTTCCTTATAGGCATAACTTCGTTTTTCTTGGAAAGCATCTATTTTTCAAGTTGAGCGCTAGGATTTGCCAAAGGACTCAGCGCTAAGCCCAAAACAAATGCACCAATTGAAGAAAATAGAACTACAGAATTTGTCTTTACGTTTCCATTCTGCCATTCATTCACCGACGGTCCAAACGTAGCAATTGTTCCTATCAGCCCCACTAGAACGGCTGCCCCCGTGACTCCCGTTATAATGTCATTGCGTTGAGAAATCTTCCATATCTGAGGTTGGCTCGTTGCATTGACTTTAAATTGAAACGGCTCGTTGCTATCTCCATAGTTAGCTTGCAGCGTGTGAACGCCGGGTACCATGTTTAAGGTAACAGGAGTATAACCGAGCAAAGTAAGTTTTGAGACGTTTTGTATTTTTCTGATCCCAAAATTGTCAATAGATTCATATACGATGGAACCTACCTTTGTATTATCACCTGAAGCTCCAAGCGCTTGCTCTTCAACCGAATAGATCGGTATAGGTCTATCCGAAACTATTTTCACTTTTGCTTGGCCACTAGATTGGCCAAAACAAAAAGTGGCTAACGACGCAAATAGAATTTCTAACCATATTTTTCGCACTTGCTCCTCCATTTGATACGAAATCAATCTAATTTACTCTATGTTTAACGAGGTTGCAGAACAATATCACCTCGGTTCCTTATAGGCCTAATTCGAACAAAACTTTCGATCCAGTTAAAAAGTCCAGCCGATTAAATGTCGGTATGATAATTGAAAGCATCTTAGTTCATCCGAGTTTCTTAAATTGTTTGCGAGATTATAGCGGAATTGAAAAATTTATTTGAATAACCGACGCTCCAGAGGCTGTAGAATAGTAAGATTGAGGTACTCCAGAGGAAAGCAGGTAGTTGGAAAATATACCTAAGGCATCCAACCAGAAATGATCAAATACTGATTCTGCAAGTCCGCCGTCGTCGTAACCATTTTGAAACCAAAGTGCCATAAGATACCTGCCTACGAATGCAGTACCTAACAGAACCGGGCTTGTAAATCCATTTGCTGTAAGATCGCCAGGAATATGATAGGCCGCAAAAGTTGCCGCCTCAACCAATCGAGCTGGCACTACTCCCAGAGATACTTTCCATTCTTCATATTCCGTCCCACGCGTCAACGCCTCCTCTCCTATGGCAGTAGGAAGTATCAGTGCGGCTGTATACAATGCCGCATAGCCTACCAAAGCATATATAGGAACCTGAGTGTTGCCGATATAGGCTTTCCCAGTAGAAAAGACGGAGTTTTGTCCATTGTAAAATGGCATTTCAGGAATAAATGCAGCCACGTGAATTGCTGTGAGAGGTAGAAGAACCGCATCCGTCTGCCATTTGAGAAGTTGTGATGGGTTAAAAGGTGCAGCTAAGAGATCACTCAAATGCGCTCGATGAAACGGGTGTGTCAGATACGCTGGATCATCGGACCGTTCCCGTGCATCGGCATAGGTTTGATACGTCGACCAAAACGCCGTATGCCATCCAAAATAGTGAAAGTTATCTGAAAGGTCATTGGAAATTTGCTGTCCCAGGTCGCTTGAGCCTAAGCCGTTAGCCTGAAGAAGATAACCTTCTGCTTCCGAAGCGTTTATTACTGATGACAACATGGCACCTTCTGAGCTATCAAAAGACCAAAGTGGTGCACCTTCAAGATTCATAAAAAACAGCTTTGAAGTTTGTTGCAAAGTGCCATATTGAGCGGGGATAAATGAACTTAAATCATCCCCCAAAAACCCTGAAAAAGAAAGGCCTGTAGCCTCTAAGACTTGAGCGCGAGTCAAGCTATCCTTGTTGGGGGTAGGCTTAACAGGATTCAGACCAATCGCCCAAATGGGGGTACCAATTCCGCAAATAAAAACAAGACTCAACCAAATGAATGCTTTTTTCATAATAATCACCAACGGTAGCCTTTTTTTTACCTTAGTTCATTTCAAATTTCATGTCAAGATCGATTCATTGAATAATGACGTAGTCTCCGGTCCTGTAATGTTCAATACATGGGGCTCCCAATCTTTTGAATCGCTTTGGAGGTTTTACCTGTCGTTTAGGTGCAACGCACTGCCGAAGTGCAACACACTGAGCAGGTGCGACCACCTAAAGGAGCCATGATGGACCTCAGCCACCCCCACGACAAGTTTTTTAAGTCGTGGTTTTCAGAACCGGAACACCTGACCGAATTGCTGAAAGTTGTTTTGCCCCCTACCCTGCTTACTCACCTCGACTGGGCGACTCTAGCCGTTCAGGATGGCACCTTCGTGGATGAAGAACACAAAGAACATTTCTCGGACTTGGCAGCTACGGTGTTATTTTCGGGTCAAAGTGCTAGTCTGCCTCTTCAGTTGTACTTTTTGATCGAGCACAAATCTTACAACGACTGCAATACCTAACTTACCCCTTTGACCCGAGACAGCTGCGGCTTTTTGGGCTATGAAATACTCCCGAACCCAAGTAAACTTAGTTCTAGAGGCGTTGGATCGGCTCGTCAAAACCTTGGGGCATGCCTTTCTCCACATCCCTGACTTTAGGTCACTAAGGTTGTATCTTGTTTCTAGCTCGATGCTAAGTGCAACCGATCTGATTGACCATGTTAACAAGTGGATTACCGATTCGTTTTTGAAGGAGGACATCATGACTACGGCTCAGGCACTAATTCAAGAAGGACGCAAAGAAGCCGCAAGAGAGGGTGAAGCCCGCTTGCAGGCCGAGAAACGTCTGATGGCCAAAAAGCTCTTGGACCTGGGGCTAACGGTTGACCAGGTCGTTCAAACCACGGGGCTTAGCACAGATGAAATAGAGAACCTGCAACGATAACAACGCCTAAAGAGCACTAACCTGTTCAATTTTTAACAGGTTAACTCTTCAACAGAACCTTGCTCCCGTGCAAAATTGGGGTTGTGACCGGCTTCCTGTACAAGATTTTCAATCCTAGAACGCTCTTATGCTTCGAAAAATCACGTTCGTGTCACAAAAGCGCGGAGTTGCAATCACGATTTGGCTGTAACTGTGACTTGAAATGAAAAGGTTTTCGGCTATTTACAGCGCAGATTGAGTCACAAAACGGCGATGACGTAATCACGATGTCTCCCCCTTTTCAGGCTGTTCCCGTTTGCCCGAAAAAGGAGAAATTTTGCCGTACAAGGCGCCAACCTGTTCGATTTTTAACAGGTTGAGCAGTGACTTTCTCTACCAAGAAAGCTCTTGACAGCTGGTGGGTGCTTTCCATAAGCACAAAAAAAACGGCGAACTTGGCAACGACGGTCTAAGCCAATTTTGGGCGCGAACAGCGGCGGTTGTAAATCCCAAACGCGATTCAGGTCAGGTTGCCAGTAAAGTCGCGGACACGAGGGGAGTGGTCGGTTCAGGATTGAGGAATAGGCGGCCCACGGACCTCGTGTGAGGCCGATTGTTGCAGGACCGCCCATTCGATGATTAAGTGCCTTTTGTTGAACAGCATCCAGCCAAAAACTAGGACGCTGAGGAACAGTACAAGTGCGACCAAGACTAAAGGACGAGTCAGTTTCAAATCCCCAGAAATGTCCCCGATATTCGTTGCGGCGGTTCTTACTGCTATTATTCGCGCCCAAAAGAATGCCAGATGCTGGTTCTGGTCGAAGCCGCCCAGTATTTTGCGTCCATAGCCGGAACGTGTTGCTGTGTCATACATCCTCCGAGAAATTTCAACGCAAGAAATAAGCCAAGAAACGATGATCCATACAACTTTCCCAACATTTAGTAAGCGAGAAGAAAATTCTCGCGCCACCTATCCGCGTTGCGGTTTCAGACAGACCACGACGGTCCTCCTCCGAATTAACATGACATGTGGCAAGTTTCCTGCTTCGGTAGTATGCGTCCAGCCGACATCCTTTAGGACGGTGGACGCCTGGTAGCCAAGTAACCGCCGAAACACCGCCGCTGACGCAGAATCCAAAACTCGTACCAACTCGACCAACCGGGTCTTATCGGCCCATACTTGTTGAATCGTTGGATTATTCGTGCTAGCATATTGAATGCACATTCGTACGAGGAGATTATTCTTATGTCGACTTTGACCGTACGCCAGCTCGAAGACGAAATCTACCAGGACCTGAAAGCCCAAGCGGAATCGCACGGACGTTCGATGGAGTCCGAGGTGCGTGATATTCTCGCCCAGGCCGTCCGCGGCCGCAAATGGTGGCCTAGGTGGGTCAAGGCAACCGAGAACCTGAGAGGCGACGAACTGCCGATTCCTTCGCGTTCAGAAACACGAACTGTCGATCTGTCGTGATCGTCCTAGACACAAACCTCATCTCCGAAACCGTGCGCTTTGAACCTTCGCCGGCTGTCATGCAGTGGTTGCATGTTCAGACGGATGCTTTGGCTCTGACCTCCATCACCGTCGGGGAACTATTCACGGGAGTTCGGCTGCTTCCTCCAGGCAAGCGCCGGGATGGTTTGTTGGTATCCATTGAAGAGGTGCTGCTTCACCAAGCGATCATCCTTCCTTATGACGAGGTAGCGGCCAGAATCTACGCGGTGTTAAGAGAGAACTCCCGTGCCATCGGACGGGGGTTAAGTGTCGAGGACGGGATGATTGCCGCCATCTGCGCGGCACACGGTGCCGTCCTTGCGACCCGCAACGTATCCGATTTCGACTTCCTGCCGATCACGACCGTGAATCCCTGGGCAACCTGAACTGATAGGAACTGTTATCCCGGGGCAGAAGGCTCCCCTCGAATCGGTTCCCACTACCTTGGCAACGACGGTCCAAGCCAATTTTGGGCGCGACCAGCGGCGGTTGTTAATCCCAAACGCGATTCGGGTCAGGTAGCCAGTAAAGTCGCGGACACGAGGGGAGTGGTCGGTTCAGGATTGAGGAATAGGCGGCCCACGTACCTCGTGTGAGGCCGATTGTTTGTGGACCGCCCATTCGATGACTCCGGCCACCACCATGGTTCCGCCGCAGTTTGGGCAGAGGAGCGGGTCGACCTCGTAAACCTTTTTCAGCAGCACCGTCGGTGGGTTTCAGTTCGAACTCGTGGGCTTTGGTCCATCCTTCTGACCGGACTCGGCTGGAATAGATACCATACCGGTGCACCAACTGGGTCCTGCGGGGCGGAAGGTGAGCGACAAGCTGGTCGACGAACTCGAACCCTTTGAACGTCTCGACCTTTCCGTCGAAGAACCCATTAGCTCGGGTAAATAAGCTTCTCAAAAACTTTTTTTCTTTTAATGGGTCTCTACAAAATCCAGTTCTCTATTTGAATGCGCGGAATCCTGCCGAATTCCTTCACATTGTTCGTCACCAGTGTGAGGTTTCTAGCAAGTGCCATCGACCCAATGAAGGTATCGATTGTCCCAATCGGTGTGCCATTCATTTCAAGGAAATGTCTCACCTCGCCATATTTGTCGCAGTCACGTTGTTCAAACTCAATGATGTTGAATGGGAGAAGGAATTCCAACAAAGCACGATGGTTCTTCTGAGGGTCGAGACTCTTCTTACATCCGAATACCATCTCAGCCACGGAAAAGATTG
>JAJXWL010000119.1 GCA_021781625.1 bacterium | reverse complement strand
CACCGACGCCATGGTGAATGAGGTGACCCCTGGTCTCTTTCGGGCCTACCCTACCCCCTCAGCTTTGGCAGCCGCCCCTCTCCCCAGTCTCGAAAAACTTCTGTACTCCACCGGCTTCTACAAAGCCAAAGCGCAATATGTCAAAGAAACCTCACGAATTGTCAGCGAGCGCTATCACAACGAGCTTCCTTTCGACATGGACGAACTGACCGCCCTGCCCGGCGTAGGACGCAAAACGGCCAACGTCCTGCGCGGCCATTTAGCCGGTCTTCCGGCGGTGATCGTCGACACCCACTTTAAACGCGTCGTTCGCCGCTTAGGCTTAACCGACGAACAAGAACCCGAAAAGATCGAGCGAGCCCTGCAAACCCTGATTCCCGAGGAACTCCAATTTCGGTTTTCCATGGCCGCCAACCGTCATGGACGGGTCTTATGCACCGCCCGTAATCCCCAATGCCCCCTCTGCCCCTTATCCCGGCAGTGTCCCTCCAGTTCTTAACCTTCCCTCTAGTTCTTAAGGTCCCTTTTGCAAGGAGTTTTTTGAAGTCAACCTCTGCTTTTCGCCTTTTCTTCAGTATAGCGAACTAGTTGGAGGACCAGATGAAAAACTTGGGATTATTATGCCTAACCGGGTTGACGATTTTTTTGGCTCAACCTTTTGCCGAGAACCTAAGCCCCCCTTCGTTGAATCTTATCAATCAAACGGGGCTTAGCTTTACCGTTTTAGAGGTAGCCCCTGCCGGGCCACAGGCCAACGCTTCCGAACCGTGGGGCGACAACCTTCTCCTTCAAGAGTGGAACGACGGCGAGCAAATCACCTTGAACTTGCCGCCCGCGGCCTATTGGGATTTTCATGCCGAGGGAACCTTCCCGTCTGGCGACCCATTGGAGTTAGACTTCCTCTGCCCGGCCGATCACAGCGGTAAAACAGGAATCTTGCTGTACCGTTTGGGCCGTGGTGAAGTCCAGCTTCTTGACACCACTAGCCCCCGCCTCTAAGCTGAACCTCATGCGCCTTTGGACCGTGTTTGCCGTTTGGTTCGCGTTCTGTGGAAGTTTCTCGACGCTGTCGGCTCAAGCTTTGCCGCCTCTGGCCGACCCCAATACCTACCGAATCGTCTGGATTGTCGATCCCCCAGAGGCTCAAAAGCGCTTGGACCAGGTTCAAGAACGCTTAGGTCGTCCACCTGTGCTGTTCGTGCGGGTGTTTACCCTCCAGCTGTCAGGCTCGTACCAACAGATCGACCTCAAACCCACCCCACAAGGCTTGTGGGAAGCCCAACTGGTGCGTCCCCTCACCGCACCTAACCCCGCCATCCCCCCCACCCTCTTTCGGGTGGTTCCTGTCGAAGGTGCGGGCCCCGAAACCCTTCGGCTGTGCCGTATCTTACAACGGGAATGGGCCGCAGAATCCCCCTTTCCGGCCATCACCGAAGCACCAGCCTTTGACCAACCTGGCCTCGACCCCCGCTACGATAAAACCACACACACCTTGACAATCCGTTTTCCGGGAGGCTGACATGTATGACTTCAATGCCCGAGTAGACCGTTCTGGCGTTCACTCACTCAAATGGGACAATCCTCATAACGAGCCAGGTAAAGAGGATATCCTGCCACTCTGGGTGGCCGACATGGACTTTGAAGCTCTGCCCGAGATTCAAGAAGCCCTTCACCAACGGCTCAAAACTCCCATCTTTGGGTACATGAAGTTTCCGGCGGGTTACTTCGAGGCCATTCTCAACTGGCACGAAAGCCGGTACCACCGTACCCTAACCCGCGAGATGCTTATCCCTATTCCTTCGGTGTTGCATGGGTTGTCGATGGCGATTCGTGCGTTTAGTGCCCCTGGGGAGGGAGTTTTAGTTCAGCCCCCGGTCTATACGCCGTTTTTTCGAGTCGTGACACTCAATCAAAGGCAGGTTGTCGAAGCCCCGCTTCTTGAACCCCAAGCCCCTGGACAACCTTGGCGCTTTGACCCCAAGACCACCCGGGCCAAGCTTTTAGCCAGCCGTGAGGCGGGTATTCCCGTCAAGCTTTGGTTATTTTGTTCCCCCCAAAACCCTACGGGCCGGGTCTGGACTCCAGAAGAACTGGAAAGTGTCGCCTCTCTGGCCGAAGAATTTCAGCTTTTGGTGCTCTCAGACGAAATTCACGCAGACCTAGTTAACCCCCAAGTGAACTTTACTAGTGCCTTAGACCTCCCGAACTTAGCAGAACGAACCTTGGTCGTCTCCGGCCCCAACAAAACCTTCAATATGGCCGGGTTGGCCATCGCTCATGCCTTTACCCGCAACCCCGACCTGGCGGCCAAGTTTCGCCGAGCTGTCGAAGCAGACTTCTACAATGAGCCTCATGTGTTATCTATCGAAGCCGCTTGGGCCGCTTATCGTCACGGTCAGCGCTGGGTACAAGAGTTATTAGAACACCTCGCGGGCAATCATGCCTTCCTTTGCCAGCGCCTAGCCCGCTGGTCGCCAGCTTTGAGTGTTTGTCCTTGGGAAGGTACTTACTTAGCCTGGGTGGATGCACGCCCCTTGTTAGCCCAGCGAAACTATCGCGATGTGGCACAGTTAACAGAGGCCTGGGAAGTCTCGGGTCGGGTCAAAATCACCGCCGGCTCGATTTACAAAACTGGCGGTGAAGGCTGGTTACGCTTTAATCTCGCCTGCCCACGTCCCCTACTCGAAGAGGCCTTGGACCGGGTGGAGCGATTCGAAAAGCTGACGTAAGACCAACTTTTTGGCCAACGTTAGGCCAACTTTTAGGGCAGTTTCAGTAAGGGGAACCCTTCGGGAGGTAAATCGACGGCCACCAAAAGGATATGGTCGGCTCGCCGTCCCGCTGGTTGCCCCAAGGGCCCTAGCCACGTTTGCCAAGGCACAGTTTTGGTCCCCGAAATCACCTTCAGGTGCAGGTTTCCGTCTTGACCCACCCAAGGAAACAAAATGGCTGGCTCTAAAAACCGAACAGCCCCGGCCATGCCTTGGTTGAGGTTTTGCTGATTGAGTCCAGCGAAATAAATGCGCCCGGGGTGTTGCGCCGTTAAAAGTTCTAAGACGGGGCCTAAGTCATCGACATTAAACCCGGTCTGAGGTTCGGCGTCCAAGAACGGAACTTTTAAAACATCGGCCCCATCAGAAGTCAGTTTTCGGTCCGGTGCCAGCCCCTGGGCTAAGGTCAGGCCTAAGTTGCGAATCCAATCTAAAGATAACGAAGGGTCGTGGTCGGGACTATCGCCGGGAGCGGCAGGGGAATACCCCGGCAAGTGGCTTTGGGGTCTGAGTAAGTCTTGTACACTCGGGATCGGAAAGTTCCAAGCACGGCACAAGGAATCGGTGAGCCACGCCGTCGACCCCCAGGGGCCTAGGCCCCTTTCAGGGAGTTGATAGTTTTCAAGACTGGTCCAAAGTCCCCAAGGCTTGCCGGTAGCATCGGTACCCTGGGCATCACCGCGCGGGTCTGGAACCCATAGACCCCACCGCGTCTGGGGAATCTGAGATAGCGCATGCTCGACGAGGGTGGCAAAGTGTTCCACTTGTTCGTCGCCGGGGGTTCGCTGAGGGATCAACGCTGACCAGGGAACTTCTTGGGCCGTGGCCGACCACAGAGACTCTTCTGGGCTTCGCAAAATTTCGGCTAAAGAGGCAGGGATTTGCCACCCTCCCCAAACCAGACGTCCCGCCACAAAAAGGTCCATGCGGCTGGTGGGACCCCCATCTTTCGGTGTCAGTCTCACCCAGGTCCCCGTATTGGCAAAAAGGTCCCCCGAAGGTTCCACGGGGGCCGTTAAAAGGATACGGACTTCACGGATTCGGTCTAAACCATCCCGAAAAATGATCCAACAACCGGCCGAATAAGGTTGTCCAATATCCAATCGGAATTCCCACAAGGTTTGGTCTTCGGGGCCAGAGCGCACCTTACGAACCACAAAGGTCACACTCTTCCCCTCAAGAGGAGCCAATCTGAGGGTTACAGGCCGCAAATACGCAGCCGGGGTTAAAAACAATAAGTTTTGAACTTTGGGGTCAAGGCGATCGGCTAGCGTCGAAGGGATCAGGTGCGAACGGGTTTCCCCCCAGGGGTCCGCCGCTAAGGACGTTGCCGTAAGAGTGCCTATGGCCAAAAGTAGACCAAGGGTCCGCCTCCCCCTCCGAAGGTGTTTCATGAACCGCCTCGAACTTCTAACTCTAAGGGAATATGGGCAAACCCTAAATCGCGGCGAATGCGGTTGATGAGGTACTCCACCAACGAAGAGGGTGTATCTTTACCATGATTGCCAAACGCGACAAACTTGACCGGTAAGACGCTTACCTGAGTCAGGTAGCGGATTTTATACGTAACGCCTTTGATCTGCGGCGTGGGTAAATCGTCCATCCAGATTTTCAACATTTCGTTGAGCCGTGAGGTCTCTACCCGTTGGAGCAATTCCCGGTGTACTTGTCCCGCTGTCTTGAGCAGTTCACGTACCCCTTCTCCCGTTTTGGCCGAGACCGGAACGACAGGGGCAAAATCCAGAATGGGGAACAAGAACCGTACACGGTCTTGTACTGCCTCAAGCTGATTTTTCATGGGGGGCAAAAGGTCCCACTTGTTCATCGCCAGGATCACACCCCGGCCTTCTTTGACAATTTGGTAAGCGATTTTTTTATCTTGCTCGGTGAGGCCTTCGCCAGCATCCATCAATAGAATGACCACGTCCGATTCCGAGATCGTCTTCAGCGCGCGGTTGACCGAGTAATATTCCACATCTTCGACAACTTTTCCTTTGCGGCGAATTCCCGCCGTGTCCATGACGCGAAACCGGCGCCCTTGAAAGGTAAATCGTCCTTCGACGGGGTCGCGGGTGGTCCCCGGAATATCCGACACCAACGATAAATCTGTTCCCGTGAGCCGGTTCACGAGCGTCGACTTTCCGGCATTAGGTTTGCCTAGAATGGCGAGTTTGAGGTCAAGCAACTCTTCGAGGGGGACGTCCAACTCAGGCAGTCTGGAAAAAACCACCTGGGCGAGGTCATCGACACCTCGGCCGTGCGAGGCACTGAGGCAGAGATACTCCTCAAAGCCCAGCGAATAAAAATCACTCGCCAACAGGTCCTTTTCAGGAGAGTCCGCCTTGTTCAAAACTGCAATGATCTTTCGCCCCAAGGGCCGTAAGAGTTCGATGAACCCCAAATCTTCGGGGGAGAGGTGCCGAATGTCCAGCACCAGCAGGATCACCTCAGCCGACCGGGCCCGATCCAAGCTTCGTTGAGCTACGGCTCGGTCAAGTTCACCCCCTTCCGAGAGGTAACCACCGGTGTCGATAAGCAGAGCCGCACGGTTATTCCAGCGCCATACGCCTTCGACAGGATCGCGGGTCACCCCGGGAGTCGGATCTGTAATGGCCTGACGTCGCCCGACCAAACGGTTGAATAGCGTGGACTTACCCACGTTGGGCCGTCCGACCAACGCGACACGAGGGAGCTGAGGTAGAGGAGAATCACTCAATTTCGGAAAACCTTCCTTGACTATAGGCCGAAAGGTAGGCTTCTACCTCTTCGACTCGGGGCAACTGAAGTACTTTTTCAGCCACCTCCTGCGCTTCTGTAATGGTCAAAGACCGCAGAACTTCTTTGACCCGGCTAAGACTTACCGTATTCATGCTAAACTCGTCCAGCCCCAGACCAGACAAAACCAAAGCCGCTTTGGGGTCGCTAGCCATTTCACCGCACATCGCTACGGGAATCCCAGCCGCATGGGCATTTGTAATCACCATCTTAATCAAGCGCAAGACCCCGGGGTGGAGAGGTTCGTACAACCCCGCGATCCGTTCATTCCCCCGATCGACCGCTAGGGTGTACTGGGTCAGATCGTTCGTTCCTATGGAAAAGAAATCGACCATACGGGCCAAATGATCTGACACCAAGGCTGCAGAGGGAACTTCGATCATCGTTCCGATGGGAATGGGGGGCACTGGGGTTCCTTCGGCTAAGAGTTCTTCGCGGACATCGTGGTAAACGGCCAGCACTTGTTCGAGTTCGCCTACCCCCGAAATCATGGGGAACATGATTTTCAAGTTGCCGTAGCAAGAGGCCCGCAACAAGGCCCGTAGCTGGGTTCGAAAAATCTGCTGGTCGGCCAGACAGTAGCGTACAGCACGCCAACCCAAAAGCGGGTTACTTTCTTTAAACGGGTAGGCATCGGGAGCCAGTTTGTCCCCGCCCAAATCGAGGGTACGAATCGTCACCGGGTTGTTGCCCATCCCCTCTAAAACTTGTTTGTAAGCTTGAAACTGAGTTTCTTCATTGACCAGAGCGCCATGCTGAATAAACAGAAACTCCGAGCGATAGAGGCCAATGCCCTGCACGCCGTGTTCGAGCACAGAGCTGACTTCTTCGGGGATCTCGATATTCGCTTTTAAAGTAAACGGTTTACCG
>JAJXWL010000118.1 GCA_021781625.1 bacterium | reverse complement strand
ATTCGATTTTCCTTTCAAAAAAGTTTAAAAAACCGGATTAAAACGGTCTAATGGCCCTAGCCTAACCCTCTTTTTACAAATCCGCAACCAAAGAAACACATTTTTCATGAAAAAAGCCCCCGAAGGGGCTTAGGTGTTTCTTAAATCAAGAGTCATGCCTTAAATAAAGAAGGTACCTCGAGAGGTGTCTGCGGCTTCCAGCATAGACGCGACTCCGCCTTGTTCGACGCCGTCTAACAATTCCTCTAAGCGGATCCCCATAACTTCCATGCTCATATTGCAGGCCACCATTTTAACACCCACTTCTTGGGCATTTTTGAGCATGGTCTGCAAGCTGTCAATTTTCAGGGCTTTCATTCGTCCTTTCATCATTGAGGTTCCCAATCCCCCCATGTTCATCTTTGACAACTTCAATTTTTTGTAACTAGACGGCAACATGAAAGAGAATAGACGCCCCATCAGGTCTTTGGCTACTCGAGGTTTTTTCACTTTCTTAATGAGGTTCAACCCCCAGAAGGTAAAGAAAATCGTAACCTTTTTCCCCGAACTTGCGGCTCCATTCGCAATGACCAACGAAGCCAAAGCCCGGTCGAAATCATCAGAAAAGAGCACCAAAGTGGTATCATTTCCGGAGCTTACCCCTTGCACCGCTTGAGGTGCCGCCGAAGGGGCTGTACGGCCTTTTTCAATCACGGCAACGATTCGACTGCCTTCATTATTCAGCTCCACGAGGGTATTGCCCGTCATGCGGCACCAGCCTTCCACATCCTTGGCAAACCCGGGGTCAGAAGCAACCTCGCGGATCCGTTCACCTGGCTGAATACTGTCCATGGCTTTTTTCAGCTGAAAAATGGGTCCAGGACATTGAAGACCAACGGCGTCTAATTCCAGTGGCTTCACAAAGGCTGGTAAGCCGTGAACGGCCCGGGAGACTGCAGCCTTATCGGGGTCAGATTGATAAATGGCCCCGTCTTTACCGATGATATCTTTCGAAAAGAGGTCTTCATTCGACTGTTTCATAGTCGCGTGTTCCCAGGTCTTAAACCCTCCAGAAAGGTTATAGACGTCCTGAAAACCATTTTGCTTGAGAATTCGCTCGCCCATGAACGCACGCAAGCCTACCCCGCACATCACGACAATGGGCTTATTTTTGGGTAATTCCTCAAGGCGATGACGCAAAGACTGAAGAGGAATATTCACAGCCCCAGGGATGGTCCCGATGCCAAACTCTTCTGGCAAACGAACATCGACCAAGACATGGTCCGGTAACGAGGCCAGCTCATCCCAGTGAATATGTCGGCTGAGTCCTTCTAAAATGTTTCGGCTGACAAAACCCAAGACATTGACAGGGTCTTTGGCACTAGAATAGGGGGGAGCGTAGCCTTGTTCGAACTCTGCCAGGTCTGACACGGTACCGCCCATTTTTAAGAAAGCGGCAATGACATCAATGCGCTTGTCGACGCCCTCGTAGCCTACGCCTTGGGCTCCCAAAATCTTTCCCTCGTTTGAAAACAGGAGCTTGAGAGTCATGGCAGTAGCGCCGGGATAGTAACCGGCATGGTGAGAGACATGGATAATACAGGATTGAAAAGGAATGCCTTCTCGTTTAAGAAGTTTTTCGCCCGCTCCCGTTGCGGCCACGGTCAGGTCAAAAACTTTAGCGACAGCTGTGGCGATGGCCCCTTTATAGACTGACTTATTGCCAAAGACAATGTTATCTGCACAGATGCGCCCTTGTTTGTTCGCCGGTCCCGCCAAATACGTAATGGTGGGCTTACCTGTAATGGGGCTGGGAAATTCGATGGCATCTCCGACCGCATAAATGTTGGGGTCGCTGGTGCGCAGATATTCATCCACCTTAATGCCTTTGGTCACCCCAATTTCTAATCCGGCGTTTTTGGCTAAGGTGGTGTCAGGGCGAACTCCTATCGAGAGGATGACCATATCGGTATCCAATACCCGGCCCGAGTTTAACTTCAGACTAAGCCTATTTCCCGTAGGATTCAGACTTTGAACCCCATCGCCCAGGTAGGC
Organism: bacterium; assembly: GCA_021781625.1. Next base: position 4,399 of record JAJXWL010000118.1, on the reverse strand, counting down.
TTCGACACCTTTGACTTTAAAGTGCTGGTGAACTTCGGCGGCCATTTCATGATCGAGCATGACCATAACTTGCGAGGCCATTTCGACAATAGTCACAAAAACGCCTAATTGATGCAGGTTTTCGGCCATTTCGAGGCCAATGAAGCCCGCCCCGACGATCACGGCCCGACGTGGTCGGTGTTCTTCCACAAAGCTCTTGATTTTATCCGTGTCTGCGACAGAGCGCAGGGTAAAAACACCAGGAGTATTGTCGCCAACAATCGGAGGCTTAACCGGGTCTGCCCCAGGGGAAAGAACTAACTTATCGTAGGTTTCCCAATACGTTTGTCCCCCCGGTAGTTTCTTGATTTGAACCCGCTTTTTCTCGCGGTCAATTTCGATAACTTCAGACTCTACTCGAACTTCGACATTGAGCATGGCTTGGAAATTCTCAGGAGTCATGACAAAAAGGCGTTCACGGTCTTTGATCACTCCGCCTAAGTAGTAGGGGAGTCCGCAGTTAGCGTACGAAATGTGGCTTCCGCGTTCAAATAAAATAATTTCCGCTGACTCGTCATCTCGACGCAAACGAGCGGCTGTTGTAGCTCCGCCGGCAACACCGCCGACAATCAAATATTTCGACATGGGACTCTCCTACTTAACAACGTTAACCACTACATCGTAGCCTGTGCTGTCCAGCTTGGCAAGAGCTAATCGAGAATTTTAGAACGGTTTAACAAAGAAAGGGGGAACCACTCCCCCTCGTGCTGTCTAAGGCGCTGGTAAACTTCCCAGCCAGAGTTGGTTAAGCCCAATAATTTGAAGCGGCCATCCGAGGAGTCTTCTGAGGGTTCGGAGACTTCCACTAAGCCACGATCGAGAAGAGGGCGTAACAGGCGCGATAAGCTAGGGCCTGAAACCCGAAGTTCTTGTGCCAAGCCCCCTGCCGTGTTTTGGCCCTGTGCGAGGCTCATCACAGCGCAAGCATGGTTCAGAGTTAAGCCTGTTTGTGCCTGGATTTTCGCTTCTAGCCGCGTCACCACGGCCAAGCATTCTTTAACCTCGCATAAATCTCTGAGTTCCATGATAGAAAGCCTATTTAGGCTTGAGCCCGTAACTTCGCCAGCATTTCATTGATGCCTTGATTTTTCATTCCACGTTTTTGAAAGGAATTTAAAATCGAGATGGCCTCATCCTTTTTCTTTAAAGCGACGTAACATTCTGCCATTTCTTGATAAATCCTAGCGTTATTGGCGTCGTTCTTCAGAATTCCTTGAAGAGAGTTCAAAGCTTCTTGATATTCCCCTTTAAGCTTATGAACTAATGCCAAACCTAACACCGCGTAAAGGTCAAATTCTATGTTCAACGCTTTTCGATAATAGGTTTCGGCTTCTTCTAAACGCCCCAAAGTCCGCAAGGAATCACCGGCTCGGGTCAAAATCACCTTATTTTGAGGATCAAAACTCAGGATTTTTTGCCAATTTTCTAAGGATTGTTCGCTTAAATTGAGGCCACGGTAACAATCCGCTAAGCCAAACAGTGCGTAAAAATTGTCGGGATGTTTATCCAAAACCTTTTGAAAATACGGAATGCCTTCGGCGTAAGTTTTCATCTTACGATGGCAATTGCCCAGTGAGGTTAATACTCGAATATCGGCGTGGGCCTCATTCTGGTGGTACATCTGTTCCCAATACCGAAGGGCCTCGCGAAAATCTTTAAAATCATAGTGAAGATGCCCCAGACCGATCAGGGCATAGGCGTTGTTGGGTTCCATTTCCAAGACTTTGAGGTAAGTTGACTTGGATTGGTTAAAATTCCGAACTTTACGGTAGGCGTCCGCAACGCGGGTCAAGACGGTAATATTCGCCGAGTCTTGCTTGAGGTACTCTTCCCAAATCGAAAGAGCACGGTTAAACAAGCCCATCGCTTTATAAGAATCTGCTAACCCAAAAAGGGCGTAGTTGTTGGTCGGATAATGCCTGAGGCATTCTTGGTAATACCCTGTCGCCGATTCATAATCGCCGCGTTTTCGCGCCACGTCCCCGAGGCCGACCAAGGCATAGTTATTTTTAGCATCCAGCTCAAGTAACTGTCTAAACGACTGTTCCGCTTCAGCCAGGACACCTTCTTTTAAATAGTTGTAGCCTTTTTTGGATAACTCACTGACTAGATCAGTTCCTTCGGGCAACTCGGGACCCTGATGAGGGTGATCCAACAAATCATCACTTAATGGCTCGTGCTCGAAACCCGCCATGCCCTACTCCTTCAACCAGTTCCGTAGAATGTTCGACAATTTTTCTACCATAGCCTCAGCCTTATCACGGGCCTTGGCCATGCGGTACATTTGATACGCCGAAAGAAAATCCCTCTGACCCGCAAAATGATCGCCGACACGAATCATGCCGTCGGTATATCCCGTCGCCACAAAAATTCGCTTCGCTTTTTCGATTTCACCCGCTGTAAACAGTTCATTCCCTTTTCGGATTAAATGAACACGCTGTTCCGATGTCAATTCCGGAGAATCGGGACGAGTTACTTTCAGAAAGCCCTCAACGGGCATTTTTTCTAGCGCGGCGGCGCCAGGACGCTCAGGATTTTCCATCAAGTCGCCTCCAGAATAATCTGACTATCCCTATTTGAAAAGGGGGCGAAGAACTATAAGGTTCCTTTAGTTGACGGCACAACAGCCCCTGAGGCTGGCTGATAAGCCTGCCGCAAAGCTTTCCCCAAAGCTTTGAACAACGCCTCGATCATGTGGTGGGCGTTCTCGCCATAGCGGCAATGGGCGTGTAAAGCCAACGAAGCCCGATTTGACAGGGCGATTAAAAACTCCCTGACCAAGGTCAAATCAAAGTCTCCGGCCCTTGTTTGCGGCAAGTTGGCCCGGTAAACACATGTCGGTCGATTGCAAACATCGATAACGACCTCGGATAAGGCCTCATCCATCGGGATCACAGAGAAGCCGTAGCGGCCTAAGGCACCCGCCGAATCGGCATGCTTTTTCAAGGCATCACCAAGCACTAAGCCCACATCCTCCACCAAATGGTGTGGATCAACTTCTAAGTCCCCTTTACCCTGAACGTCTAAAAAAAAGCCTCCGTGAAAACTCATGGCTGTCAACATATGATCAAAAAAGGGAACGCCCGTCGCAATTTGAGGGACTTGTGAGGAACTCATATCCAAAGATAATTGAATTTGAGTTTCCTTAGTTTGGCGTTCCACTGTGACTTTCATCCGCTTTTGCTCCCTGCAGTTCTTTTCAATTTGCCGGTTCTTTCAATCTATCGACGAACCGGGAAATCTCTTGATACCGCAATTTAAAATACGCAGGATTCGCAAAAAGACTAACCCCAATGCTTTTCAACCATTCTCTAACCTCAAGACCGTTGGCCTTTAGGGTCGAACCCGTTTCGACTAAGTCGACAATAAAGGGGGCTAAACCTAAAACAGGGGCTAGTTCCACCGAACCATCAAGCCGGATAATTTTCACACTGGTCCCTAGAGCATGAAACCAATCCCGCGTAAAACGCGTAAACTTCGTCGCAATGGTCAACGAACTCGCCGAAGCTGAAACAGGGTGATCCTTCAAGCCCGCTAGTGCCATGCGAGTTCCGCCAAAGTCAAACGGCAGTAAATGGGTAAAATCGTAACCAGCCTCGTAGAGCACATCATCACCACAGATGCCCAGTCCCGCTATTCCATGGCGGACATAGGTAGGTAAATCGGCATTTTTGACGGCAATGATCTTGAGGGTGCCGGTCTTGTCGATGGCGGTCAACTTACGGTCTTCCAACGAAAAGTCGAAGCCGCGTTGTCCGAAATGTTCTCGGACTTGTTCAAACAAGCGCCCTTTAGGAAGAGCTAACGTCAAAGGTTCTCTCATTTTGCCCCCCCTAAGTGAACCGCTCGACCTGCGGCACGTTCTTGGCGAGCCCAGGTAAGACGCTCCTGCCAGGAATTCCCCTGGGCGGGAACAGCTTGAGCCTCCTTGACGTCAACCGAAGTAAAAGGTTCTATCTTTCGGACGGATAAGCTGAAACCTACAGAGGGGGAATCTAGTCCAAAACGGCCCAACAACGAGTCATAGCGTCCGCCAGAAGCAAAGGCATCGCCAACACCGGAATGATACGCCTGAAAGACTAAGCCGGTGTAGTATTCTCTTTGACCAATTTCAGAGAAATCCACTCGAAACCTATCCTTCCAGGCCAAGGGAACGAGAGTTTCCGCTAATTGAACAAGTTCTTCAACGGCTTTTTGGATACCCGCTGTGAGCTTAAGCCGGGACAACAACTGCCTGGCTTCACTGGCCGTACCCACAAACGAAAAAAGTTCCTTTAAGTCTTTTGTCAGCACTCCAGGCCGGCGAAAGAGCACTTCATTTTGCAAGGCAGTTGTTTCGTCTTCGGTTTGACCCAAACCC
>JAJXWL010000117.1 GCA_021781625.1 bacterium | reverse complement strand
CACTGGAAGTTCCTGCGTCCCATCGAAAACTTTGGTTATGGCGCCTCAAGAAATACTCTTAAACCCGATGTTTTGGCCGCCCTGCGCATTTTTCACCGGTCGCTGTCGTTTTTTGTACAGAGGCAAGAAAAGTTGAATGTGATGGTGTCGCGACTGTGGAAGCAAGCGATAGCCGAAGCCCGGTCTCGCCTAGGCTCGGGGCGACCTGGCGGCCCCTTCAAAACCTGAACTCTCTTCGAGCAAATTTTGTCCGTTTGAGGCTTAATCGTCTTGAATTTGCGAAAGCACCCAACGGGTCATGTGAAGGACACGATCCTTTTGAAAAAGGCTGGGAGGTAACGATAGTTCCTGCATCGCCTCCTGAATGCTTTTTAAGGCTTCTTGACGTAAACGGGGGGCAAAAGGTACCCGTTGGCCAACGAATTCAGCTTCGAGACCTCGATGGCGCAAAAGACCGGTGTGGGGAAGGTAAAAAATTAAGCGGAGTGCTTCCACGAGGCCATGTTTTGTACGCGCCAACGCTGTCATCGAAAGACGCTCATCCCAAGGCGTGCGAAAGTTCCCAATTTTTTGATAAAAGAAATGCGGCCAATCCTCTTGGGGAATGCGGACTCGTGTGAGGATTTCTCCGGCAAGGGGGGTAAGCCTACCTTCATCAGAAACCTGTGTCGAGGTGAGCCACCTTGCTGACCTAAGACCACGAAACTCAAATTGCGCACCAATGAGGTGCAGGACAGGGAACAGATCGCCAAAGAATCCTTTTTGACAGAGGTTCCCCCCTAAGGTTGCTAAGTTTCGCAACGCCGTGTAGCCAGTAGCTAAAATCGCTTGACGGAGCGCCGGGTTGAGAAAGGCTTTCATGACATGCAAAACTTGGTTCAGCGTCATTCCCGCCCCTAAATCAACAAACCTGTCTCCGTACTGCACCCGCTTCAGGTCTTCGACAAGGTGCAACGACACCACGGTAGTCGGTAGACGGATCGGTGAACTAAAATCTTGTTCGGGACTGGCAGTGCCGCCTGCCCACAGCTGGGCTTTCGGATAGGCGTTAAGTAGCGCCAAAGCTTCAGTTAGAGTTTTTGGCGTATGAACCAGGGGTGGGAGGTTATCTTCGTCCGGCACGGTCGGACTCCTTGAGGGCGGCCAGTCGGCGTACGGCACGTTCGAGAACAGGACGGCTACCACAACGGCAGGGTATCTCAGAAATCGCGGTTCGCAATTCTTCTTCTTCGGGGGCGGGGAACTGTTCGAGGTAGGCACTCAGGTGAAAGATTTGAGCTTCGGTACATTGGTGGCAAAACACCAGCCCCTCCTCATCGAGAAGCTGGCGAAAAATCCGGTGTTCCTCGGTGGCAGCGAAGCCTTCGGGGGTCACGACTTCTCGCTGGCGAGCCTGATAAAATGGCACCAAACACGAGGGAACTTCGCGGCCCTCTAAGAGTACATGACAGCGGCCGCAGAAACCCTTCTGACAACAGATGATGCCCGAAAAAAGTTTGGTTTCTGCTTTTAGAACGGCAAAAAGAGAGTCTTCATCTTCGCCCTTGAGGCTTACGTCCTCACCGTTCAGGATCAAGTTCTGCTTCATGTTTTCTCAAAGCCTCGTCTAACATTTTTCTCGTCACTGGTAAATGCCTCCAGCTGGGTGCCAGAGCCTGTCGAATCGCTGATAAGCGTGCTGGAGCTGTTGCACTGCTTCCTAGGGACCCTAAGCCGCGTGGTGAGCTCCCCTTAGGATTCTGAAAAAATAGAATTTCTAGGCGAGGAACCTCACGCACACTGGGTAGTCGATATTTTTGAAAGATCGACCGAGGGATGGTGAGTTTCTCCCAAAAGATGTTCTCAGAAAACACCCAGCCCACCGCTGACAAAACACCCTCAGTAATCGCATCTCGGGCAGAGGTTTCGTCCATCAGGGGCCCGGCATCCGCCATCACTGTGATTTTTTTAATACGAATTTCTGAAAGTAGGGGAAGAACTTCCACTTCGGCTACCGCCCCGACCCACGACAACGATAAGAAGGGCTGACCGGTAAAGTTCTCTGGGTCCCAGGCCGGGTTGGCCTTGCGCCTGAAGAGGGTATGAAGATGCAAAGGCAAGGGCTGATGAGCTCGTCGCTGAGCCAGCGTATGTCCAGCTTTGGCTAATAATTTCGGTAAGATTTCGAAAGAGCGTGATGCCAGCGACGGGCCGCCGGTAGGATGTTCCCCGGTCAGAACAGGACAAATGCGAACCTGTTCAGGGGGAATACCAAGGGGGTCGCCAAGCGCGTGTTTCCAAAGAGCTTCTAAGTGTTCGTTGGCGGTTACCAAGGGGGAGAAGATACTCAAGCTGGAATCTGTCTCAAGCCGTATCTCGAGATTCACCGTAGAAGTTCCCCCGGCTAAAAAGCCGTTTCCTTGAAAACCCGTAGCCAGCCCTATGCCTCTTAAGGGGAGAGCTTCATCTCGCCATTCTTGCGTTCGCGAATTCAGTTGATGAAAGCTAGCATATTTGCGCCCAAAATCTGACGCTTTGCCTAGCTCAGAAACGAGCGCTGTTAAGGGGGCATCTGCTTTCCACGCTTCGCCCGTAAAAGCGATTTGATCACGGCCCAGTGCGTTATCCTTTCGCCAGGCAAGGGGGTCCAGCTCGAGAGCCTCGCAGATATCTTGAACGTGGCTTTCCAGCGCAAACGTTCCTAGGTTTTCTCCCATGCCCCCTACGGGACCACGAGGAGGAGTGTGGCTCAGCTCGGCATGAGCATTGGCTTGGAACGCCCCAAAACGGTAAGGCGTCAAGAGGCCCAGGATACAGCGATCAAGCAATTCCTCTTCGAGGACACCATAAGCACCAACATTGAGCACGGCGTCTGCCGAGAAGTCGAGAATGCGGCCTTGGGCGTCAACGGTTGAGCGGAGGAGAATTCGGGACTCTGGTCGCTTGGGCGAATAGAAAAACTCTTCGTCCTTGCTCAGCGTCATTCTGACCGGATGCCCACTAGCTTGCGACAACAGGGCGGCGTGGACGGCAAGCACTGTCGGAAACCAAACTTGACTATTGAGGTGGGCTGACGACGGCCGCGCTTTGACCTTCACCTTGTTCGCTTCGAGCCCCAAGGCGCGGGCGACACTGTGAACCACATTTCCTGGCCATTGGCTTTTGACGCTCAGCCAGGCCTCGTCGTTCTGAACAAGGGCAGTAGCTTCGCAGGCATCAAATACCCCGGCATCTTGAGCCCCTGTCGAGTAGACCCCCTCGATGAGGCGCACGTTTTGGTCATCAGGGATGTAGTGCCCCCCTGCCAGCGACCGCGATTTGAGCCGTATACCCTGGCTATATTGGTCCAGAGTCGGTTTCTGAAATAAAAAGCGTACCTTTTTGGCCCAGGAGCGCACCAAAGTTTCATTTGGTCCTGACACCAAAGCAATCGGTTCACCAACATAGCGTATGAGATCACCGTTGAGCAGAGGCAGACGGCTTTTTAGCACGTGTAGAACATCGCTTCCCGGAAGATCTTCAGCCCGCAAAAGCGTAAAGCCCTCGGGAAGCGGGGGGTGAACCATAGCCAAAAGCTTGCCATGCGCGACCGGCGAACGAAGGGTTAAGCCAAAAAGCATTCCCGGTGGAGTCTCGAAAAGCCGGGGATCGGGGTGAAAGAGAGGGTCGCGAATGGGGTCTGATGACGTCTTACGGCGAGTGGCCAGAGTCGACCTCCTGGCTCATCTGCTGATGAACTTGTATAACCGCATCAAGGACAAACTCTTGCTGGGCTTCGGTCATCGAAGGGAAAAGGGGAAGCGAAAATGTTCTTTCGCCGCGTGATGCTGAGTGGGGAAACGCCTCAGAGCTAAGCCCATAAGTTTCGCGCCAATATTGCATGCGATGAAGGGGAGTGTAGTGCACCGAGATGCCAACGCCTCGTTGCGTTAATTCTTGAACAAAGCGGTCCCGCCAAGCGGACACGGCGGGTGCCAGCAACGGACTGAAGACATGCCAGGCATGATCCTCGCGCCAGCTTGGTAACTCTAAAGAGTGGCAGGACGCCAAACCTTCGCGGTAGCGTTGAACCAATCGTTGGCGTGCCGTCCAAAAAGCTTGGGCTTTGGTCAACTGGACACGGCCAATCGCCGCCGCAACATCAGTCATGTTGTACTTAAAGCCGGGAGCGACAATTTGATACTCCCAAGAGCCCCGCCGCGAGGTAAAGCGGTCAAAGGCATCCCGGTCGATGCCATGGAGTCGCATACGGCGCATACGGTGGGCCCAGGCTTCGTTGTCCGTGACAATCATCCCCCCTTCGCCGGTGGTCATATTCTTGTTAGCATAAAAAGAAAACACACCAACCTCACTTCCGGCTCCCCACAAACGGCCGTCGGGACGTCGCGAGGGAATCATGTGTGCGGCATCTTCAACAACGGCAAAACCGTAACGGTTTTGAAGAAAAGACAAGGCCTCGCTGTCAAAGGGCTCACCTGTCAAATGCACGGGAAGCACCACCTTAACGCGCTGTTTTTTTAAAAGATCTTCGAGTCGTTGGGGGTCAAAATTCGGGCTTTCGGGCGAACAATCTAAAAATGCCGGGTCGGCGCCCTGGTACCGGACAACTTCTGCTGTTGCTGTAAAGGTGTAATCGGGAACAGCACAGACATCCCCGGGGCCAACTCCAAGCGCTTCGAGGGCTAAATGCAGGCCTGCCGTCGCGCTGTTGACGGCAAGCGCAAACTTGGTTCCGGCGTAGTCGGCAAACTCAGTTTCAAAGGCCTGAGCCTGCGGGCCCGTGGTAAGCCAACCGGACCTCAAAACCTCTACGACCGCTTGTTCCTCTTCGGGACCAAGAACAGGACGCGAGAAGGGAACGCTGGTGACCTTAGAACTCGGGTTCATTCTTGGCCTCCAGGGTAGGGTAAAACTCGCGGAGAATCTCGCGTAAAACCCGCCTGTTTCGGTATTGTCCTGCCGTGTCGGGGTGGTAAACACAAACCGGTTTTAGCTTGAGTAGCAACTCGTCAAGCCGGTGTGGTGAGATCTCCGAGCCGGGTGCACGAACCAAACGGTTGATCCTTGCATACGCCGTGGGGACAGGTTCTTCGTCGGGGGCAAAAAGCCGTTCTTCGAGCCGTTCGCCGGGGCGCAGGCCAATGTACTGAATAGCAATATCTTTGCCCGGTTCGTTGCCATAAAATCGTATAATTTGCGCCGCTAGATCTTCGATCAGAATGGGCTCACCCATGTCTAAAAGGTAGAGCTGACCCGCCTGGCCCATTCCTCCTGTTTGGAGCACCAAGCTCACAGCCTCAGGAATGGTCATGAAGTACCGGGAGGCGGCTGGGTCGGTTATGGTGACAGGTCCGCCAGCCAGAATTTGTTCACGAAAGAGAGGAACAATACTCCCTCGGGAACCGAGCACATTGCCAAAGCGGACAGTCATATACTGACCTTGCCCTCGCAGACCGGCCTCAAGCACCAAATCTTCGCTGATCTTTTTCGTCACCCCATAGACTGAGTGCGGCAGCACCGCTTTATCGGTAGAAATCAGCACAAACTTTTTCACCTGATGCTCAAGGCAAGCCTCCAAGAGGTTTTTTGTTCCCAAGACGTTATTGGCGCAGGCCTCTACAGGGTTGGCTTCCATCATGGGAACGTGTTTGTGGGCGGCCGCGTGAAACACCACATCAGCCTTGAGGCGTGACAAAAGAAACTGCAGGTGGTGGGCGTCCTTAAGATCGGCGACGATGGGGACGATGGTGGCTTTCTCGCCAACTCCCCCCGCTTGAAGAAGACGCAGTTCTTTATCGATTTGGTAGATGGCGTTTTCACCGTGTCCCAAGAGGTAGAGGCGTTCGGCCCCCCCTGACAAAAGCTGACGGGCTAGCTCGCTTCCGATACTGCCGCCAGCGCCGGTAATCAAGACCCGCTTGCCCCTAAGGTAGCGCAGACTTTGACGAAGCGAAATCTGCACCGGATTGCGACCTAAAAGGTCTTGGGGATCGATATCTCGAGTCAGAACAAAATGCGCCTCGCCGTCCACGATTTGACTGATAGCTGGTAAAATTCGAATACGAGGGATGCCTGTCTGCACAACAGCGTTGTAAATTTGTTTGAGTTGGCCTTTGGTGGCACTGGGGATGGCGAGAATGGCTTCGTCAGGGACCGGTTCACGGGTTTGCAGGGCTGAAATAGGACCAAAAACAGGAACACCGTCCAACAAGGAACCGATCTTTGCCGGGTCATCGTCCCAAAACGCTTCGAGACTTCGGTCGGGAAAGCGCTCACGGATTTCGCGTGCTAGCGCCCGCCCCGCAAAGCCTGCGCCTATGATTACCAACCGACGGGAGCTCATGACGCATTTCCCTGAGGGGTCGGTGCGGTAGAAGCTGATTGGCCAACAGGGCCGGAGGGGCCAACAGGAGCCTCAGCCGCGGCTTCGAGAACTTCAAAAGCCAGGTTAATGGTAAATTGATTGCGATCGAAATCGAGAACTATCTTGGCGCGACCCTTGCGGCGATCGACCGAAACGATTTTTCC
>JAJXWL010000116.1 GCA_021781625.1 bacterium | reverse complement strand
GGTTATCACAAAAAGCTTTACTCGCCCTACCTGACGCTACCATCGCGGTTTTTTATGCGGTTTTGCTGAAAGACAAAATCCCTGTTAGTCCCGTCGCAGACAACCCGGATTCCGGTTGGTTAGCGGCTTCATCGGCCTGTTTTGTCAACATCCGCGCTACCGGTCTAAATGGTCAACTAGGAAATTTCATTCAAGCGGCAAAATTACTCCCGGGTCTCCGCGTCAAAGCCATTCATTTGGCGCCCTTTACCGAATATGAGTTTGGAACAACTTATGCCATTCGCAGTTTGAAAACGATCGCCCCACAAGTAGTTCATTCAGGGTTAGAGTCGGCTGGCCTCCGTCCTGCGGCTCAACTGGAGGCCTTCATTCAGGCGGCCCATGTTTTGGGCAAAGCCGTGGGGTTTGATTTAGAGCCCCACACAGCCCAGTACTCCATCCCCGCCTTAGAAGTCCCTGAAGCGTTTCGCTGGATTAAATTATATCCAGAAGACCGGCAATGGCTCGACTACATGCTTCAACCCGATCAAATCTATACCAAAGAAGTGCAAGAACGTTTAGCTTCTGAAGTTCGGGCCCTGATTCAAGCCTTTTTACGTCAAAAGTCCCTTCATACCTTTGATGAAGAAGAGACGGACTCAGCCGTGCGCGTGAGCGAGAAACGCCAAGCCTACCAAGAAGCCGTTCAACTCTTGATTTCCCAGGGGTACTGGACCGTACCTGTGCATTCTTGGGATTCAGAAGGTTTACCTCGGTTTGCCGGCTACCATGAGCAAGACCATTACCCCCTATTCCAGTACCTGAATAAGGATGGCCGAGATTCCAGTTCTTGGGCTTATCACGTTGTGACACCGTTTCAGTTCTATCATAATGTTCCCTTGCAAGGGACGGTTCTCCGTCAAAAGCCGGAACCTAACCCCGCTGCACTAGATCTGTTTTGCAGTATTTTTCTGTATTGGCGGGACAGGTTTCATTTTGATTTTGTTCGTCACGATAGTGTGGACCATGTCTTTGATTCTTTGTTTGACGGCGACGGGAACTGGCCTTTATCGGATCGCCCCACTCCGGCCGTTTTGTCCGAGTTGATTCGCCGCTCCAAGCTACCCGGGAAGCCCTATGTCGCTCACTTGGCTGAACGTATGGGCAATGAGTGTGAAGACTACCAGGCCATTGGCTACGATGCGCTCTTAGGTAGTGACATGATGGAAACTGTCGGCCAAGAGCATTTAGAAAAATCCTTTCACCTGCAAAGCGAACTCGAAGAGCTCAACCGACGTCGTAAAACTCCGTTTTCCGTCGCGTATGCCGTCGACACTCACGATACTGGGAACCCCTTTTTATGGGGGATGTCCTTGTCCGAAAAAGTCGGCCGAGAAGGTATGAAACTTCGGTGTTTCCTGAGTCGGTTTTTAGGTTGGGGAAAAGGGCGGCGGCCAAAGTACGAAGTCATGGGTCAATCCGACCTATCTTCCGGTTTGTTTGCTGCCAACGTGAGCGAAAAATCTTTAAACTGGGTAGGCGACGAAGAATTTACCGCGTTTTATCATCAATTAGAAGATGTTTATGAACAACTTCGCCCCGAACTGGTGGAAGCTCGACTGATCGAGTCTTATGCCGGTATGAGCTACGCCTGGTGGATGCTGGCCGGCAAAGACCATCTTCTGGTTTTTGCCCTCTGGTATGACCAAATTGCGGCTTACTCTGAAACTGGGTTGGAACATTCAGAAATTGAAGAACGCTACAGTGCCAAACCTGGCGAGTTTCCCTTCCCCCAGCGAAGTTTGGCCAGCAAAGCCGGACATCAATGGAACGTTCGCGCTCTGAGCACACTGGAACTCTCACCAAATCTCAAAATTTGGCTGATTCCGGCCAAGTAAGGAAAATCCCATGGGCAACGAGACCACTCGCAAAACCGTCTTGATAACCGGAGCCTCCAGTGGCATAGGGGCAGCTTGTGCCGAAAAATTTGCCGCCTATGGTTGGAATCTGCTGTTGACGGCACGTCGTCAAGACCGTCTTGAGGCCTTAAGCCGTCAGTTATCCCAGCATGGCATCACAGCGTCTTGGCAAACCTTGGATGTGCGGCGTCGAGATGAAGTGGAGTCTGTTTTGGCCAACTGGCAGGATCACCCCATCGACGCCCTCATCAATAATGCCGGACTAGCCTTGGGTTGGGGAAAACTCCCTGATAACGACCCTGAGGACTGGGACACCATGATCGATACCAATATCAAAGGGTTGTTGTGGGTTTCCCGCTCTGTCGTGCGCCGCATGATCGCCTCGGGTCACCCAGGCCATGTTGTGAATATTGGTTCCATTGCAGGGATTCAAGCCTACCCGAATGGGGCGGTGTACTGCGCCAGTAAGGCAGCCGTCAAGTTTATTTCTGACGGCTTAAGGCAAGATGTCGTGGAGTATCCTATTCGTGTGACCAATATTCAACCCGGTTTTGTCGAAACAGAATTTTCTGAAGTCCGGTTTCATGGGGACAAGACACGGGCCAAGGCCGTTTATCAAGGACTCAAGCCTCTGACCGGCCCTGATATTGCCGATGCTGTCTGGTACGCCGTTTCGGCCCCAGCTCACGTTCAAGTCGCGGAAATGACCATTACCGCGACCCATCAGGCCAACGCTACGGTGGTTCATCGGTCCTAGTGGACCGACAGGCTCTTAATGACCGGCTTCTTCCTCTTCGGCTAGAAACCGTTCGGCTTCGAGAGCGGCCATACAGCCTGAACCTGCGGCCGTGATAGCTTGGCGATAAACTTTATCCTGAACATCACCGGCAGCAAAAACTCCCACAACATTCGTTTTGGCCGTACCAGGTACGGTTTTGATGTATCCCGTTTCGTCTAAGGTAAGCTGGCCCTGAAGGAACTCGGTGTTGGGAATATGCCCAATGGCATAGAACAACCCACCGGCTTCTAGCACCTCTTCTGCCCCCCCACGCACCAAGCGAATCCCCGTCATTTTTTTTCCGTCTCCCAGCACTTCTTTGGCTTCTGTATTCCAATGAATCTGAATCTTGGGGTTTTCAGCGACGCGTTTTTGCATTGCCTTGCTCGCCCGCAAGACATCGCGGCGAACAAAGAGGTGAACCATCGAGGCAAACTTGGTCAAATACGTGGCTTCTTCACAAGCGGTGTCGCCCCCACCAATGACCACCAGGGGGCGATTGCGGAAAAAGGGCAAAGCCCCATCGCAAACAGCACAGGCCGAGATGCCCCTCTGCCAATAGACATCTTCGCCGGGTAAGTTCAAGCGCTTTGCCGTGGCTCCGGTAGCGATGATCAAACTTTTGGCGGTGAACGTGCCGGAATCTGTGGTCACAGAAAAGGGACGACGAGACAAATCTACGGCCGTGACAGTTTCCGTTTCAATCCGGGCACCGCAATGTAGCGATTGGGCCCTCATACGGTCCATAAGCTCGGGACCAGGCAACCCCTCAGGAAAGCCAGGAAAGTTCTCAATTTCGGTGGTGGTCGTTAATTGCCCCCCGGCGGCAACCCCGCCAGCTAAAAAGCCTTCAAAGAGCAACGGCTTCAAGTTAGCTCGTCCGGTATAAATCGCCGCTGTATGGGCCGCTGGGCCTGAACCAATGATCAAAATGTTTTCGGTTGTATTTTCCATAGTAAAAGCAATATATAGCTAGCCAGTACAAAAATAAAGTCTTTACTTGCTTTCTTCTTTTAGATAAAATCTGAGGTTACCGCTGGAGAGGAGACTATCTTGGCTTTTACCCTTAGCATTTACCCCTGGGTTTTTTATACACGTTCTGATGGAAAGGGCGGGTGGCAGGACACCTATGTTGAAAAACCGCATAAAACGCCCGCCGAAGAAGCGGCTTTGAGCCCCGCCCAGTGGCAGGCCTTGTTAGATCAACGCAACTCCTTTCCCGAACTCCCTTTGGTGAATTATACAACCCAGTATGGGCTTGGCTGTTTTGAAGGCCTTAAAGCGTTTCCCCAACCCGATGGCAGCTTAAAGCTCTTTCGGCCAGACCGCAATGGCGCCCGCATGGAACGTTCGATGATCGGTCTGAAAATGCCCGGTTTTCCCATGGCTCGTTTTGTTGAAGCCACCCGTCAAGTTGTCGCGAAGAATGCTACATTGGGTTTTCGCCCCCACTTTCAAAAAGAATGGGAAAAAGACAACTTTCAAAATGCTGAAGCCATCTACCTAAGACCTTTTAGCTATTCCGAGCCGGCCATAGGTTTGGGCTTGTCCACCCACCCTTGGGTTGTGGTGGTCGCGACTCCAGTAAGTTCTTATTTCAAGGACGGCTCCACAGCGGCCATTACCACCGACAAGGTCAGAGCCACCCCCAAGGGTACTGGTTGGATCAAGTGTGACGCCAATTATGTGATTCCTACCTTGGCCAAAAAAGAAGCCGAAGAGCAAGGTTATATGGAGGCGATCTTCTTGGATGCCAAAACAGGCCAGTACGTTGAAGAAGGCTCTTCATGCAACTTTTTTGCCTACCTCAAAAATGGCACTTTGGTGACCCCGGAACTGGGAGACACCATTCTCCCTGGCATTACCCGAGAAAGCATTTTGACGATTGCTTCTGATCTCGGAATTCAGACCGAAGTGCGCAAGTTGCCGGTAGAAGAAGTCTTAGCCGAAGCCCAAGAAGTGTTTGTGACCGGGACAGCCGCTGGAGTCTCCCCTCTGGAGTCTTTGACGCACCAAGGCAAAAAAGTAGCCTTTGCTGGTGGAAACCATGGCGAAGTCAGTATGGCTCTTTTAAAGGCCCTTAAAGGGATTCAGTTCGGTGTGGCTGAAGACAAACACGGCTGGATGGTCAACGTCTCGTAAACTCCACGTCAGGCAAACCAAGAGCCCCTTGGTTCAACAACTTGCCCGCCTTCTAACCAGTCAGAATTGCCGCCAAGGCTATGCGGAGTTCCTTGGCGGTAAAAGGTTTGGATAAGCTTTTGACCTTTCCATGACTAACCAATTCCGAAAGGTCACTGTCCGTGTAACCGGTCGTTACCAGCACGGGTTGGTCTGGGCGAAGTTCTTGAATTTTGACCAGCGTTTGGGCCCCATTCATACCAGGCATATTCATATCCAGAATGATGACCTCGGGACTGTAACCGGCTTCTAGCAAATTGATTGCCTCAAGGCCGCCAGAGGCCGTCATGGGCCGATGACCTAAAAGTTCTAGCAATTCAAATAACGAATCTCGAATCAAGGGGTCATCGTCCACCAAGAGCACTTTGAGTGGCGCTATCTCCGGCCCTACTGATTCCACTTCCTCGGACATATCCGCACACCCCTTTTCTGGACCTGAAACCCGCGAGGCGGGAAACTTCAACCTTGCGGTTGTCCCCTGCCCGGGAATACTTTCTAAGAGAAACTCACCCTCATGAGCCCGCATCGTCCCAAACACCTGGGGCAAACCTAAGCCAGTTCCCCGACCCGGTTCTTTGGTTGTAAAGAAAGGGTCCATGGCCTTTGCTAAGATGGGGGCACTCATGCCGTACCCTGTATCTTCTACACTCAGTTCAACCCCCTCAGATTCCCACGTTCTGATGGTGATTGTCCCGCCTTCCGGCATAGCGTCGACGGCGTTGACACAAAGGTTCATAAGGGCATGGGTAATGGCCGCAGGGTCCAAAACAAGACAGGGGAGGTCACCCAGCTCCAACTGAAATTGAACTTTTTGCAATGTTGTATGCTTGAGCAAATCGACCACTTCCAGAATCAATTCGTTGAGATTGACTGACTCCTCATGTTGCAGGCCCTTCTGGGCAAAAACCAATAGCCGCTGAACCACATTCCGTCCCCGCAAACAAGCTTGCTTCACTAGGTTCAAGGCTTGGGTTAGATTTTCCCCATGGGTCTGTAGCGAAGTCACGGTGTTCAGAATGGCCCCCAAAACGTTGTTCATGTCATGGGCGACCCCGCCGGCTAAGCTCCCCAAGCTTTCTAAGCGTTGCACTTGAGCCAACCGTGCTTCTAATGCCCGATGCTCTTCCTCAGCCTTCTTTTGGGCTGCGGCTAGTTCCCAACGGTCCAAGGTTAGGGCAATATCTGCGGCTACTTCTTCTAACAGCGAGACCTCTTCTGTCCCAAAAAAATTGACCGAAGAGGCATAGACATTCAAGGTGGCAGAAACTTTATCCCCTCGTAAAACCGGTAAATTGGCACTGGACTTAAATTGGTGGGCTCGGGCCCGCGTGGCCCAGGGCTGAAAATTCAGCAATTGATCAAGATTATTGGAAATCACGGGGTGTTTTTCGCGCACGACTTCGCCCGAGGGTCCTTGCCCCCAAGGGGAAGAGTCCGTGCGGATGACGATGCCGTTGAGATATTCGGTATCTCCGTAGGCGGCTTGAGGCAGAATTTGCTGGGTTTCGGGGTCTTCCCGCCCTATCCAGGCCAAGCGAAACTTCGCCGAAAGGACAAGAATCCGGCAGATGTGCTCCAGGTACTCCCGTTCGCTCAGGGCTTGCAGGGAAACCTGCTTAACTTGCGAGAGGGCCTCATAAAGCCGTGTGATTCGTTCTAGTGCGGCTTCATGAAGT
>JAJXWL010000115.1 GCA_021781625.1 bacterium | reverse complement strand
GAAAGGCTGGGGTCCAAACCTGGGGGTTCTCGGAGACAATGGTGTTGATCAAGTCACAGCCAAAGTTCAAGTGGATCGATTCATCCCGCATGATGTACTCGAATTGTTCCCCAATACCGACCATTTTACGTTGACGCTTGAGTGCCAGCATCATGGCAAAACCTGCATAAAAGAATATCCCTTCCATTATGACGTAGTACCCCACGAGGTCGTGGACAAAGGACTGGATATTGCTGTCTCCCACGGTGTTAAAGTTAGGGTCGAACACGCTCTTGGTTAACTCGACGACAAAGTCATCCTTACCACGAATCGAGGGAATGGACTGGTACATGGTGTAGATCTCTTCGGGGTCGAGGCCTAGGCTGTCACAACAGTAAATGAAGGTATCGGTATGAATTGCCTCTTCAAACGCTTGACGAAGGAGATATTGCCGACATTCTGGGTTCGTGACATGGTTGTAGACGGCGAGCACAATATTGTTCGCCGTAAGACTTTCTGCGGTACTAAAAAAACCAAGATTCCAATAAATCAGGCGACGTTCTTCTTCCGTCAAAGCGGTGGCATTTTTCCATTGCTCAATATCGTCTTGCATGGGGATTTCTTCCGGGACCCAGTTGTTGGCGACACCGTCTTTATAGTGTTGGCGGGCCCAGAGGTAGGTCATGGGAAGGATTTTATTGGGGTCAGTTTTCGAATTGTTGATGATGCTCATAAGGTAAAGAATACTAGGAGTAGGGCCTTATGACAAGACAGCCGCTAGCTATAGGGGTTTAAGCGGAGTCGGAAAAAAGCTTGTCTCGGGATCGGCGTGCCACGGTCCCCAAGCCCCCCCGGCTTCAGGGAAAATTTCTAACTCAAGGGCATGAAGGTACATTCGAGTCCATCCCTGGCGAAGCTCGGCAGGGCCGTATAAGGGATCTCCAACGATGGGAAAGCCTAACGCGGTCAGATGCGCACGAATTTGATGGCGTCGGCCGGTGTGCGGTTGAACTTCGACAAGGGTATAATTTTGTTCGGTTCGTAGACTGCGCCAGGCTGTTTGGGAGGCTTTGCCCTTGGGGTCAGGGGCGACGCGACCTGAACCAAACTCCCGCAAAGGCGCCTCGCATAAACCTTGGCCGGTGAGTGTGCCATGAACCCAGGCCCAGTAGGTTTTTCGTGTGGCTCGTTGTTCAAAGGCTAAGCAAAGCTGGCGGTGAATTCCGGCAGATTTCGCAAAAATCACCACGCCGCTGGTCTCTTTATCGAGCCGATGGACCACCCACAAGGGACCAACCTGACGTTCGCAAAGCTTCCATAAACAGGGGTTCGTGGGGGTTAACCGTTCGGGAATGGTAGCCAAACCTGGGGGCTTATTCACGACCAGCCATGTATCGCTTTCTTCGAGAAGTGTGAAATTGGGGCTTGAAGGGTTTTCTGAGTTCATCGGGGCTGTGACTAAAGGGTTAAAGGGTCCAAATCCCCAATGGTTTCAAAGATGTGATCTGGTTTGTAAGGAAACTCATCCAGAGTATGTCGAGTTGAAACACCCGAAAGTACCAAGCAAGTCGTCATTCCGGCTTCAAGACCGGCAACGATGTCCGTGTCCATGCGATCCCCAATCATCACTGTCCCACTGGCATGACTAGCAAGGATTTTGCGGGCAATGAGCATCATCAAGGCGTTGGGCTTGCCGATGATATAAGGTCTTTTTCCGGTGGCGGCGGTCAAGGCTGCTAGTAAACTGCCGGCGGCAGGCTCAAACCCGTCTTCGATCGGGTCAATGATATCGGGATTGGTACCGATAAACTTGGCTCCTCGTGCCACAAGGCGGGCCGCTGTCCGTAGCATCTTATAATCAAACTCGGCTGTTTTGCCCACTACAACATAGTCAGGGTCGCGCTCAGTTAAGGTTAAACCTTCTTTTTTCAGTTCATTCACCAAGCCTGAGCCACCAATGACATAACAACTGGCTTGAGGTTTCTGTGAGGCTAAAAACCGGGCCGTGGCCATGGCTGAGGTGAGAAAGTTCTCTTCTTTAAGACCAACGAGACCCAACCCAGCTAAACGTAGCACTAAGTCCGCAGCGGTTTGTTCGGAATTGTTGGTTAAAAACAAAAAAGGAATTCCGTGCTGATGAAGACGTTGAACAAAGGTGTCGGCGCCAGGAAGCAGAGTTTTTCCACGGTAAAGGACGCCGTCCATATCGGATAAAATCGCTTTCATTTTGTTTTGAATTGCTCAAGTAAGTGACGCACAGCGTCAAAGCCCAGTTCTTGCTGTTCTGTGAGTTCTTTGGCGGCTTGAAATTGCGTGGAAAGGCGTTGAAAGTTTTGTTCCCAATCTTCTAAGGAAAACCGTGAAGACGCGGAAAGGTGCTGAATCTCTGCCAGAATTTCGTCAAGCAAGACAAATTTTTGTAAAAAATCTTTTGAACCTTTTTGGGCCTCACTGAGTGACGTTTGTAAAGACTGCCATAAGTGATTTTGTTGGGCTTCTTCTTTATTAAACGCAGTAGAGTGTTCGACGACATCCTGAAAGTATTCTTTAAAACCTTCTAGCCCTTCCAACATACCTGTTGCTACCGTGTCTGCTTGCGACACGGCATTTTGGGCAATTTCAACGTCTTTTGAGATTTCACCCAACATACGAGTGATGGCGGCGGCGGCTTCATTAGTAGATTCGGCGAGTTGGCGAATTTCATCGGCTACCACGGCAAAACCTTTTCCATACTCTCCGGCATGAGCGGCTTCGATGGAAGAGTTTATCGCCAGAATATTGGTTCGTGCCGAGATCCGCTGGATAGTCAAAACATTTTTGGCAATGGCCAAATTCGATTCATTAGCCCGAGCAATTTCGCGGGCAGAATTCTTAATTTGTCTTTGAAAGTCCTCGACAGATTTGAAGTAGGTTTCAAGGTCGCTAAGGCGTTCATGGCTTGTATGAAAATAGCCGCTAATGGTTTGAAAGAGTTGTTCCAGTCCTGACTTGGCGCCTTGCGCTGTGTCTAATTCTGCTTCCAAATCTTTATATACCGAAGCGGAAAACTTCTTCAGATCTCGAAGAAAACCTAGGGCTTGTTCGAGTTGAACTTCGAGGGCGCGAGAATCTTGGGCCAGTTTGTTGGCACTCGAGGAAAAATCCAGGCTTGTGGAATAGGTATCGCTAAAACGATGAAAAAATTCAGAAGCTACCGTTGTGTTGTGTTCGGCCATTTGCTGAAGGTCCGACAAAATCAAACGGGTCCGCTCGATAAGACGGTTTATGGTGGCCGCCAGTTCTCCCAACTCGTCCGGAGAAGAAACCTTGACGTTCTCGCGATAATCTTGTTTTTCGACAATGTTAGAATTGACAAAGTTCGTGACCGTCGTGACGGGCGTCAAAAGCATGCGCTTACCGATGAGGTACGAAAGCATACCTACCGCAAAGCCAGCCGCTAAACAAGCTAGGAGATACCCCAGGAAAGCCCACGGATTGGTAACTTGGACAAAAAGTAAGGAAAACCAGGGAAACACTACACCCATGGCTAAGCCAAAACCGACAGACCAACGGAAATATTGCTGAATGCGGCCGATTGTCTTCACTGGAGGCCTCACGGGCGGGGTTTGAGAAGCATTTCGCTTTTCAGAGTGTTGGCGATATAACAATCGTGGTGCGCTTTATCATGCCATTCGGTCAGTTGAGCTTCGGTTGGTGGGTTGCCTGACCAGGTGACTTTGGGCTGAAGGGTGATTTTGGCGATAAAAGTACTGCCTTCAGGCGTTTTTCCCATGACAGCTTCGGGCAAGTCTTCGTAGTGTTCAATGACAAAGCCAGCTCGTGCGACCCGGTACAGAAAGAACAACATATGGCAACTGGCTAAACTGGCAATCAAGGCTTCTTCAGGGTCAACTGCGTCTAAGCGGGAAAGAGGGGGCGGTAAAACAAAAGGTGAAGCCGAAGCCGGAACGATAGTTCCCTCATCGAACTGCCACTGATGGGCTCGTGAAAACTTATTGTCTGTAAATATTTCTTGGGGCTGACGTGACCAAGTCACAGTTGCATGATAGATGTGTTCACTCATGGCCCCAGTTTAATGGGGAAAAGCACAGGGAGCAAGCCTATTCTAGTGGACTTTTTTATTGGTCAAACCGATACTTAAAGTATGGAAGCCTCCCTTTCTACCCAGCTGTCCCAGGCTAACCTGGTTAACCAGGTGGGAACGGCCGTTCTGGCAAAGTCTTTGGGTGACCTAAGACAAAATGGTCAGGATTTGGCCCGCCTTATGAGCACTGCCACGCTTCCCCAGGTGGTGCAAGACCCGTTAATGGGGCAGAACATCAATACGTTAGCATGAGATTCATGCTAAGGGGGAAGAGAACGGGGGCCCAAAGCCCCCGTTTTTTTAGCACGATAAGTTGTACCTTTTCAAAGTCGTTTTGCTAATTAGCACTTTCGATGAGGATGACACCGTTCACTCCGGCATTAAAGGTAACATGACCAGAAGCTACCGTAGCAGTTGTCCCATCGTAAAAATTCCTCACTAATGTTCCATCAGGGAAGATCGTAGAAACATTTACCGTTACGCTGCCACTAGCACCTACGACTACGGCCACCTTGTCACTATTCCAAACCCTGGTAAAGGCATAGCCATTGGTTACGTCTGGAATTTGCTGATGAGCCCCGGCCCCGATGGCAATGTGTTTATTTCGGAACTGTCCCAGAATTTGCCAATGAGACAAACAGGAGTTTGCCACCCCATTTTCTGCAGCCTCAGCCGACCAGTCAAAATCCGATCGAGAACCTTGACTAGGATCAGAACCCGTGGGTCCTTCTACGCGGCCATACTCATCTCCATAGAAGATTTGAATATCACCTGGTAAGAAAAGCAGGGCTGTTCCCATGCGTTTTTGACGTTCTTGGTCGCCGTTGTAAAACAAAGCCCCTTCATCGTGGTCATCACCAAAGGATAGAACATTCCACGGGTAGGGTGAGGCTTGGGGTGTAGAAACTTGACCATTAATTTGGCTGGCATAACTCGAGTAGATCGACTGAAGTCCTGAGAGTGCACTAGCAGAGGCTGTTAAAGTAGGGAGGTTCCCAAAGAAAGTAAAGTTAATGAGGGCATTAAACTGGCCTGTACCATTCATATTGGAGTCATATCCAAGTCCATGTCCCCAGTATTCCCCTACCGTCCAAAAACTATCAGTCCAGTTGGCACCAGGAGCGGTGGGGTTGTTGGCGCGCCACTGTTGCAAGGCTGTGACCGCTTGTGTTTTCATATAACCCCACGAATCCGGCTCGACGTTCTTAGCAGTGTCACAACGGAAGCCATCCAAACCGTAATCATGAACATACTTCACCAGCCATTCTGTGATCCAATCGCGAACACGCTTTGTTTCCCCGGCCGTAACCGTGTAGGGGGTTAGGTAGCCTTGGCCAAACGTGGCTTTGTGTTGCAAAAAAGTCGGCAAAGGGACCGGTGTTGTGTTTTCCGTCATAAAGTCAGGAAGTCCACCAACATTTATCGTGTAGTCAGAACTTCCTCCCGGAGTGTAACCAGAAATGCCAGCCCTGACCCAATTGGGTCCCCACCAGTTTGCCCAACCCGAAGCCGCAGCAGAAGAGCTGTAATCTATGAGGTTATTATAATCAAACCAGGTGCCTCCTGAGCCAGGCTTCCAACTTTCTGCCGAAGATAGGGATGGTGCACTGCCTTGCCAGGCGCCAAAGTTTTCTTCCAGCATATCTTGCATCGTGTTATAGCCGGGGTGGTTCATGACGACATCCAAAATGACACGGATGCCTTTTGTATGAGCGGCTGTAATGAGGGCTTGAAGATCGGCTGGAGTCCCAAAGTTAGCGTCTAAGTTTGTGTAATCTAGGGCGTAATAGCCATGATAAGCATAGTGTGCAAAATCTCCCGCACTGCCTCCACCGACAAATCCATGGATTTGTTCATAAGGAGCGCTGATCCATAAGACGTTAACACCGAGATTTGTAAAGTAATTGGCATTGATCTCGGAGGTTATCCCTTGTAAATCTCCGCCGTGGAAGGTCCCAATATTGCTTCCATTGGCGTCAACTTTTGGACGTCCGTAGGCATTGGCTTTGCTAGGGTCACTGGCTTTAAAACGATCTGTCAAAATAAAGTAAACCGAAGCATTATTCCAACTGAAGGTAGGAATCGGTTCTGTTCCTGTTTGGAAATTCTGACTGGTGTAGGTGGTAGTCCCGACACTATTGGTGGCCGAAACACTGACGGTGACAGGAGTTGAACTGAGAGGAACGCTAAGAGTTACTGAGCTTCCCGTAAAACTCGTAGGACTGCCTGAACCTATGGTGTAGGACTCGCTGGTCACGGGAGCTTTGGAACTTGTGGCGACAGTGATCGTGGCGCTTTGGGCAGTCGCCGAGCCAAACCAACCGCCATTGGGGGTCATGGAAATGACTGGGGCCGTCGCAGGGTCCGGGTTGCTCGTCGACCAAGCACTGCCGTTGTACCATTCGGTGGTGGAATACGGAGCGGGCAGATCCACTTCGGTGGAACTGCTATTAAATTTCATCGCCAAGGTCTGGGCGATGGGTAAGTAGG
>JAJXWL010000114.1 GCA_021781625.1 bacterium | reverse complement strand
CTACACCCCCTTGAGGTCAAGGTTTTGCTCACCTTTGGTCCCGGTGTTCCCCTAACGGCAGGGATACTGGGTGAAAAACTTGGGTATAAAGTAGGTCAGGCCAACCAGGCGTTCTCGTGGTTGTGCACAAAAGGCCTAGCCCGGGAAACCGGCCGATCGTCTAAAACGGTTTATGAGATTACGGACCTGGGCCGGGAACAATTGTCGAAGGGAACCCCCGAAGAGAACCTCCTCAAGGCACTCGAGAGCGGACCTGTGGCGATGGCAGACGCGGCCCAGCTTTTGGGCTTAGAGCAAAAGGATATGGGAAGCGCCTATGGCCAATTAGCCAAAGAAGGGCTGGTGGCGATGGACGAAACAAAGCGCATCGTCAAAAAGGCCGCCCAAAGCCCTCGTCTGCTCACCTTACGAAACTTACTGCAAAAAGCTTCTGAAGCAGAACTGGAAGAAACGGCCTTAACCCCCGAAGAGACTACGGTTTTGTCGGCCAATGCCAAAAAGCGTGGGGCCGCGGCGTCGGTTTTCAAAGTCAGTGAGCGGGAAACCGTCATGTATGAACTTACCCCCGAAGCTGAGAATGCGGTTTCCGTTATCCGGGCCCAGGGTGTCACTGGCGACGAGCTGGGCGCTTTGACTCCAGCCCTCCTGGCTTCTGGTGCGTGGAAGACGGGGGTGTTTCGCCCGTACAATGTGTCGGCTCCTCCCTCGCGGTTAGTGATCGGACGGCGCAACCCCTACCAAGAGTATATTCTGGGGGTCAAAGATAAGTTGGTTTCTTTGGGGTTTGAAGAGTTTGACGGCCCCTTGGTCGAAACAGAGTTTTGGAACGGTGACGCCCTGTTTATGCCCCAGTTCCACTCTGCCCGCGACATTCATGATGTCTATTACGTCAAGAATCCTACTCACGCCAAAGAAATTGAACAGCCCTGGTTGGACCGCATTGCGGCGGCTCACACCAATGGCGGTGATACTGGAAGCCGTGGTTGGGGCTACAATTTTGACCGCGATTTTACCCGACGACTGATTCTGCGTTCGCAGGGAACCGTTTTGTCGGCAAAACAGCTCCCCCAGGCCAAGATTCCCGGCAAATACTTCGGCGTGGTCCGTTGCTTTCGCTACGACCAAGTCGATGCTACCCACGGGGCTGACTTTTATCAAACCGAAGGTATCGTGCTGGGACAGGATGTCAACCTGCGTACCTTGTTAGGTCTTTTAAAGATGTTTGCCATCGAAGTTGCCGGAGCGACCGAGGTCAAGTACGTTCCTGGCTACTTCCCCTTTACAGAACCCTCGGTCGAAGTCCATATCAAGCACCCGGTTTTGGGGTGGTTTGAAATGGGCGGTTCGGGAATCTTTCGTCCTGAAGTGACCAAGTCCCTAGGGATTGACGTACCGGTGCTGGCCTGGGGCTTAGGAATTGACCGCATGGCCTTAATGTCGCTGGGACTTTCGGACATTCGAGAACTGTTTACCGCCAATATTGAGAACGTTCGATTAAGAAGAAGGAGCTAACGCTGTGCCTAAGATTGAAGTCAAACAAACTGGCCTGGAACGCTATTCCACGCTAAAGCCTTCGGTCGAAGAGCTCGCGGAGATGTTGCCCGCTATCAAGGGTGAGGTCGACGAAGTCAATCGCGAAACCGGTGTCCTAAAACTGGAATTCAACGACACCAACCGTCCAGACTTGTGGTCGACGGCGGGAGCGGGGCGGGCTCTGCGGACGTATTATACCGGTTGGCTGCCGAACTATGAGTTTTTTTCACGGCAAGGAAAAAGTTTGCCCGATGAGGGGCGCCGCGTGGTCGTGGAGGCCTCTCTGCGCGGAATCCGACCGTATTTGGCGGCGTTTGCGTTACGGGGTCCCGCGATGGATGCTGTGACGTTAGATGACTTGATTCAAACCCAAGAGAAATTGTGTTGGAACTTTGGCCGAAAACGGAAATCGATCGCGATGGGCGTCTACCGCTCGGAACAGATCCATTACCCGGTCCGCTATCAAGCTGTTAACCCGGATACGACACGGTTTCAGCCCCTAGGTCTCGATAAAACTCTGAGTTTGCGTGAAATCTTGAAGCAACACCCCAAAGGTGTGGAATATGGTCCCCTTGTGGCAGATTATGCTCAGTTCCCTTTTTTAACGGACAGCCGGGGTGAAGTCTTGTCTTTTCCTCCGATCATCAACAGTGCCCAGCTGGGGGCCGTTCAAGTTGGCGACCGTGAACTCTTTGTAGAAATGACGGGAACGGACCTCCCGAGTTTGACTTTAGCGGTGTCCATTGTTGCGTGTGACCTGGCGGATGCAGGGTACACCATTCTTCCCGTGACGGTAGAGTATCCTGACGAAACGCCCTTCGGCAAAACCGTAACCTTTCCCTACTACTTTCAGGATGAGGTCAAAGCCGAACTCGGTTTTATCAATAAACTTTTGGGGATCAACCTGGTGGGTGAAGAAGCTCAACAAGCCTTAGCCAAGATGGGCGTCTCCTCCCGGTACAGCAACGGCCAATTGACCGTGATCCCTCCCGTTTATCGCAATGACTTTTTACACCCTGTGGATGTGGCCGAAGATGTCGCCGTGGGGAGGGGCTTAGCCTCGTTTGAACCAGAACGTCCCTCCGACGCAACCATTGGGCGGTTAACCGATGCTGAGCTTTTCGGTCGTCGTGTTCGCGACCTCATGATTGGCATGGGGTTCCAAGAAATGATTTTCAACTACTTGGGAAGCCGTCGCGATTTTATTGAACGCATGAACATTTCCGGCAATGAAGTCGTACAAATTCTAAACCCTATGACCGAAAACTATGAGTTCGTCCGCAACTCGATCGCGCCGAACCTGTTAGAGGCAGAAGGGGTTTCGGGGAATGCTCTTTACCCTCACCATATCTTTGAAGTGGGCAAAGTCGTTCGTCTTGAGCCCTCTCACCGAGAAGGAAGTGTGACGTCAAACAGTCTGGGCTGGCTTTCTGCGGCTCCCGAGGAAGGGTTTAATCAGATCAACAGCCGTGTCGCCGCACTGTTGTACTACCTCGGGAAAGACTACAAGGTGAAAGAGTCCACTGACCCTCGGTTCATTCCCGGTCGAGCCGCAGAAGTTTGGATTGAGCGTTCCCCCCAACCGGAATTTGCCCCCCAAGCTGAGTTTGTGGGTGTCTTTGGGGAAGTTCACCCCGAAGTTCTCGAAAACTGGAACGCCGGGGTTCCCTGTACGTTGGGCGAACTCAACCTGGACGTCTTAGCCCGTTAAATTAAGACTTCAGACTTCGGAGGGCGGCCACGGCAAGGTCGTGGTCTGCCTCTTGGGTCAACCCTGAAACGGCTAGCACTCCAATCAGACCGGCGTTTTTGATCCGAATGGGAAAAGCCCCCCCGTGAAAGCTGTATTCGGCTTCAGAAAGCCCATACTTTTGCTGGGGTGTGGCGCCGCTTTGAGCCAGCTTTCGTCCCATATAGTAGCTTGAGTGACCAAAGCGTAAAACGGTTTTCGTTTTTCGATCCAACCAGGCA
Organism: bacterium; assembly: GCA_021781625.1. The sequence continues at coordinate 3,068 of JAJXWL010000114.1, read as the reverse complement.
TCGTTATCGGGAGAGGTCCCTTCCGCGTCAAACTGAAAGGCTCGCTGTCCCGAACGCGTGATCAAGATGGCGATTTTCAACGACTCCCGTCTAGCCTTTTCGGCCAGAAAGCGCCCCAATTTCCAGGCAGTGTCTGCGTCAAAGCGTGTAAGGGTCAATTCAACTTCTAAGTCTAAAAGCTGATCTAAGTTTACGTTTGTTTCCATGCGGGATTTTTCTCCTCGAAGTTCTCAATATACTCCGGGAATCGGCCGGAAACAGGGTGGGGAGGGAAAACTTAGGGCAAAACTTGAGGGATAACTTAGGGCAAAAAAAAACTGACAGCTTAGCTGTCAGCTTCTTACCGGCGGTCGGAGTTGAACCGACACGGTATCGCTACCGGTGGATTTTGAGTCCACTGCGTCTACCATTTCGCCACGCCGGCGTATTTGTCCTTTATAAAGAAGAACGCGCCAAAGATCAAGCACCTTTTTGTCAAAGATCCAGCTTCTCCGGCTCTTCGTGTGAGTGACAATCCAGGGGTGGTTTCGTTATACTGGGGGTATGCCAGTTTGTACCGCTCGCTTTCTTGATCGAGATCATGAACCCTCTGCCGGAATGTTGCCCGAAACTTTTTTTAAATGTTCTGCCGTGACCGAATGGCACTTCCCTTGGCCAGAAAAAACTTACGAGCGTGTTGCCACCGAAGTGCGCTTGGCCTGGTCAGCCAAGTTTCTTTATGTGCATTTCTGGTCGTTGGACAGCTATTTCTTTGCCCGCGAAACTAAACCCAAAGGAAAAGTTCAGCTGGACGACTATGTGGGGGTTACTCTGGCTCACGGTGGACTGTGCCGAGGTTGGCTGGTGAATCCTGTGGGGGCCCTCGCGGAGTTTTCTGCCCCCTACCAAGACGCTCCCTTGGCCGAGGCAGATCTAGATCGTTCCTGGAAGTCAGCCGCACTCAGTAAAACGGGACAATTCCCTGCAGGCTGGTCGTGGGAAATTCGAATTCCCTTTGAAAAAGATTTTTCAAGCACCCCCTCCCGAGGGGATACCTGGAAGGTACAATTTCACCGTCAAGACATCGATAAACAGGGCCATGTCTCGCGAGCCGAGTGGGCGGCACCCCGAGACGATACTCCCGGGATTTTAGACCCCGGAAGTTTTGGGGATTTGCAGTTTTAAAGCCTTACCGTTTTAAAGCCTTACCGTTTTCTGGCGAAAGAGTCTGTGCTCAGGGTTGGATGACTGTGCCAAAGAAGGGTTCATCCCGTAAGATTTTTCCAAGGTTATTCAAGTCACTCCCTGACGCGACACAAACCTTGAGGCCCAGTTGAGCGGCTTGTCGGGTGGCAATCGGGTCAAAGGGGGTGTTTTTCCCAGGAACCCATTCTTCGCCCACGATGGTGCGAAACTCTTTCCAGCTGGCTTTCGCCAAGGGGCGGGCCTCGGGGTTTTTCTTGGGATCATCCGTATATACCTGGGCAATATTGGATAAGTTCACCACGGTGCCGGCTTGGAAGCGTTCGGCAAGGACTACCGCGTCAAAGTCGGTCGAAAAGCCGGGTTTCCAGCCGGCCGCCACGAGAATGCGGCCCGTCCATTCCAAGGGAGCGGTGGGGTCAGTCACGACTTCATTGGGACAGTCAGATCCAAAAGCCGCTTTAACCAGCTGGGCATTGAGCCGGGTTGCCATAATACCAATCCAATCTTGAGCTTCGGAGGAAGGGTTCGTTTCCAGGGCTTTGAATGCGTCTTGGTAGAGTCGAGCCGGAGCCCCGCCGCCCACGATCAAGACGATGCGCCGCGCTGAGTCTTCAGCCAACCATTCCCTGACGAGGTCTCGAAATTGGCGAAGAAAATCCACGGCCACCTGGGCTGGGGCGACAAGAGAGCCGCCGAGAGAAACGATCGTGGTTGTGGGGGTCATAGGGTCTCCTTTCACAAAAAAATCCGCGTCAGGCAGTGTAGGCTGGCTTTTCAGGTCAAGTCAACGCCGCTATAATGCCGCTCATGTTTCGATGGCTCCGTTCGCGTAAAATCCCCTCTGATCTGGATGCCTTTATGGCAGAAAAATGGGAGGCAAAGTTTTCTCACCCCACAGAAGCCCGCTTTGTCGGTGAAGCTGGCTCGGGATTTTTAGTGGAATTGGGCCGAACCGCCCGGATGGAGATTGTCCGTCCCCGGTTATTTGCCTGGACGGTTGACCCCTGGTACCGCTACCGTGACCTTGTCTTAGAAGCTGATTTTAGCTTTGGCACTGGTAATGGCAGTAGTGCGGTCGGTTTGGTTCTCCGTTATACCAACGACGAAAATTATGCCTATGTTTTAGTCTCGAACACAGGACGCATCCGCTTTGATGTGGTGTTTAACGGAACCCCCATTCCTCTCATTCCTTGGACCAGTTTGGCCCAACCTCCTGGTCCTAGTTTTAATCTGACCGCCATTGTTCACGGTCAGCACTTTTCGTTCTACGTCGATAAGACTTGGGTGGCAGAGGTGGCGGATGACCATTTGGAATCTGGTCGGGTCGGCTGGGCGGGGCAGAACTATGGCGATCGCTCATCGGCCGAGTTTACGTTGTCGAGGTTCTTCTTGGAGTCCCGACCTTTGGAAGTGGAAGCCCAATACCTACGCTGGACGCGCTTGATTTTGTCTGACCCGGCCCAGCGGCGGGTCTTAGCTCAGTCGTTTTTTGGCTTTGGCCGTTTTATTGAAGCAGAAATTCAAATGCGTCGTGTGTTGGTCGATCACCCCGCCACCAGGGATGATCTGTTCTTTTTGGCCCAATGCGCACTTCGCCAAGACCGAACCTCCGAGGCTCTCAAGCTCATCGAAGAGATCTTACTCAAAGACTCCACTTGGGAGCTAGCCCTTAAAGAAAAGGCGAACATTTATTACTTGCAAAACCGCTACAGCGAACTCAAAGACGCTTTGGGGCCACTTCTTCAGCGTTTTTCCGACGACGATATGCTCTGGAATTTGCATGGTCACGCCCAAACGGGGTTAGGAAATTGGAAGGGGGCTTTAGACTCGTATTTGAACGCTTGGAAGGAAAATCCCCGTATGCCGGTGTATGCCCTCAATGC
>JAJXWL010000113.1 GCA_021781625.1 bacterium | reverse complement strand
GAACGCTGCAACATGTTTTATGTCAATAACCGTTGGTTGGGCGGCATGCTCACCAACTTTTCCACCATCAAGAAGTCTTTGCTCCGCTTAAAGAAAATTGAGAAAATGGAAGTGGACGGGACCTACGGCCACCTGACCAAGAAAGAAATTGCCCAACTCGGCAAAGAAAAGGCCAAGTTAGAAAAGAACTTGGGCGGTATCAAAGAAATGAAGGAGCTTCCCGGGGTTCTGTTTGTCATCGATCCTCGTAAAGAAGCCATTGCGATCGCCGAAGCTCGTCGCCAGGGCATTCCTATCATTGCCGTTGTAGACACCAACTGTAACCCCGAAGGCATTGACTTCCCCATTCCTGGTAATGATGACGCCATCCGCGCCATCACCCTGTTCACGCAGATCATTGCCAATGCGGTTATCGAAGCCGACAATGAAATCGGCTTAACCGTCATTGACAGCCTACAAGAAGATGAAACCCCCGGTATGGAAACCGAAGGTTTTGCTTCCCCCGAAGGCCTTGCTGCAAATTACGACGTTGATGAAGACGAATTGAACTAAGGAGACCCCCATGGCTGTTAGTCCCCAAGATGTTAAGAAACTTCGAGACCAAACCGGTGCTGGTTTTGGCGACTGTAAAGAAGCCCTCGAAAAAGCTGGCGGTGATTTCGCCGCTGCAGAAAAATTCCTCAAAGAAAAAGGACTTGCCTCTGTTGCCAAACGAGCAGGTCGTACGGCCAATGAAGGTCGTATCTTCACAAAAGTGAATGGTGCTTTTGCCGGCCTCTTGGAAATTTCTTGTGAGACTGACTTTGTGGCTCGCAACAATGACTTTGTCGCGACAGGACAAGAAATCCTGGACGGTATGGTTCAGAAGAGTCAAAAAGAACCTTCTGCTACCGAAGATACCAAGCTCAAAGATCTGGCTATCAAGACCAAAGAAAACCTTTCCCTGAAGACCTATAAATCGTTAACTGCCGCTAGCGGCGAGTTTATTCAAGATTACATTCATGGCGAAGGAAGAATCGGCGTCTTGGTGAAAGTTAAAGTTGCGGATCCCGCAAAAGTCTCAGACCCCAAGATTCAACAATTTGCGTTTGATCTTGCGCTTCATGCCGCCGCCTTTAACCCCGGTTACCTCAACCGAGACAAGGTAGATGCCGGCTACTTGAAAGAACAAGAAGAAATTCTTCGCGTTCGCGATGCTGACCAATTGACGGGAAAACCAGAAAATGTCGCTGCGAATATTATGAAGGGTAAGATTGAAAAGCTTCTGAAACAGATTTGTTTTGTCGATCAACCTTTTGTGAAAGATGATAAGTTGACGGTCGCTCAAGCGGCTGATAAGGTCGGTAAAGAGCTGGGAACCAAAGTGGAACTGGTCGACTATGCTTATTGTCAAATTGGTGTAGAAGCCTAAACGTTTAAAAAGTACCCTTTGCAGGAGGAGTCATGGCCTATTCGAAAGCCGATGTGGAAGCCAAAATGAAGAAGACGGTGAAAAGTCTTCAGGATGAATTCAACACGATCCGAACAGGCCGGGCGACTCCGGCTTTGTTTGACCGCATTCAAGTCGAAGCCTATGGGTCAAAAACACCCCTAAGTCAAGTCGCGAACATTTCTGTTCCCGAAGCACGATTGGTGGTCATTCAACCCTGGGATAAAACCGTTATTGGGGATATTGAAAAAGCCATTTTGGCCTCAGATCTTTCGTTAACTCCCAGTAACGACGGCAAAGTCATTCGTTTAAACATTCCGCCGTTGAATGAAACTCGCCGTAAAGAACTGGTCAAACAGGCAAAAGCTGTGGCAGAAAATTTCCGTGTCTCAATTCGTAATATTCGCCGGGATACAAATGATCTGCTCAAGCGTGAACAAAAAGATTCCGGCATGACGGAAGATCAAGTCAAAAAAGCTCAAGACGAGATTCAAAAGCTGACAGATGCCGCCATCAAAGATATTGATAAAGTTGCCGCTGAAAAGGAAAAGGAAATTCTGGAAGTTTAATCATGGATGACGCCTGGAATCCGGCTTTGGCTCCCGCCCATGTTGGCATCATCATGGACGGGAATGGCCGTTGGGCCAAGAATCGCGGGCTTTCCCGTTCTGAGGGACACAAAGAGGGCCTCAAGGCTGCTAAACGTGTCACCAAAGCCGCCTCAGATTTAGGTGCCAAATTCCTATCCCTCTATGTCTTTTCCACAGAAAATTGGAAACGTGCCGAGCAAGAAGTTTCTTTTTTAATGTTCCTTCTGAAAAGCCATCTTCTGAAAGAATGGGATTTCTACCGAGAAAATCGCATTCGGGTAGTCCACTCTGGGGATTTGGGAGGCCTTCCTCAGGATGTGCAGGACGATATCCAACAAGTCCGCGACGATACCGCTGGTTTTGATGGGTTAACCGTCAACCTTGCCATCAATTATGGGGGGCAAGATGAAATACTTCGCGCCGTTAAGCGCTGGCAGGCACAACCCACCCCCCCCGAACTTACGGCAGAGGTCTTAGGCTCATACCTAGATCAGCCTCAACTCCCCCCCTTAGACTTAGTCATTCGCACTGCCGGAGAAATTCGTTTAAGCAATTTTTTACTTTGGCAAAGCATTTATGCAGAATATTATTTTAGTCCCAAACTTTGGCCGGATTGGGATACCGAAGATCTTCTTCAAGCCTTCGTCGCCTACAGCGGCCGCCATCGGAAGTTCGGAGGGGTTCGTGAAAAATAAAATAGTTCAACGACTGATCACCTTCTTTGTAGTTTTTCCCATTCTTCTTTTGATCATGTTTTGGGGAGTATGGCATCATCTTCCCTTGGTTCTTTTGTCCTTTATGGCATCCGTTTGGGGTGCCTTTGAAATGGCGGCCCTTTTACGGTCAAAAGATATGCAAACCAATGTCTACTTACCTGTAGCGTTTGGCTTAATTTTCCCTGTGTTAGCTTATGCACAAATCTCGGGTTGGATTCACCCCGCTCACACCGTGGCAGCCGCCGGTATTGCCATTATGTTTGTTTTTTTACGTCAAATTTTTGTTAATACAGAAGAAGGCTTTGAACCTATTTTGGGAAAGGTCGCCGGCAATTTATTGACCATGATTTATCCTGGCTTCTTTTTGTATTTTATCATTTTACTTTTAGGTTTTCCTCATGCTTCCCTTTTGATGGCTGTCTTTGCTTTATCCACCTTTGGAAATGATGCCATGGCCTGGCTTTGGGGAACCTTATTTGGACGAACCAGTCCCAAGCCTTTTCTCGTTAGTCCTAATAAAAGCGTGATTGGTTTTATTGGGGGAATTGTGGGAACGTTTTTAGTACTTCTCACCGTCTTTTTTGTCATGCCTGGTTTGTTAGGAACCAACATCTTTGCAGTTCTTCTTTTGGCAGCAATCTTAGCCCTAACAACAATTTTGGGCGATTTGTTCGAATCTTGTCTCAAGCGCAGTGCCGGCGTAAAAGATTCTGGCAGTTTAATTCCAGGTCGTGGGGGAATTCTGGATTCCATCGATAGTCTTCTTTTTTCGGCCCCCATTTTTTATATTTTTTTGATGTTTATTCACGGGAGATTGTAGTGCAGACCGTTCTTTTTATTTTATTGGGTCTTATCGGCTTAGGGATCGTTGTCACAATCCATGAATTGGGCCACTTTTTAGCGGCGAGAGCCCTTGGTGTGGAAGTAGAAGCCTTTGCCGTGGGTTGGGGACCGGCCTTCTTTCGCTGGAAACCCGGCAAAACAGAATATCGCCTTTGTTGGTTACCTTTAGGCGGTTACTGTAAAATGAAAGGGGAAAACTTCCTCAAGCAAGCGTTATTAGACCCTCAGTCACGGCCTCAACCCGAACCCGGTAGTTTTTTTGCGGCGCCTCCGTGGCGTAGGATTATCATTTCGATAGCAGGACCAGTTTTTAACCTCTTGATGGCAAGTATCGTTTTAACGGCTTTGGCCATGACGGGAGTTCCTCAAAATGCGCCGTCTTCACGGATCATTCTCGCATCAGAATATGAACATCAGTCCTTTCCGGCAGATCAAGCTGGACTGAAATCCGGAGATATCATCACAGCCATCAATGGACAATCCGTTCAAAATTTTCGTGATTTGCAAAATCTCATTGGAACTAGCAAGGGACAACCTCTTCAGGTCGAAGTCAATCGTGAGGGAAAACTTTTAACTTTGACGGTTGATCCTCGTTGGAATTCGGCCTCGAACAGTTACCTTGTTGGAGTTTATCCCTGGATTGACCCCATTGTTGCTTCTGTTCAAAAAGACTCCCCTGCGCAAATTGCAGGAGTCGAACCAGGAGACCTCGTATTAGCGTTTAATGGTCACCCTACCCCCAATACTCGGGCGATTGTCCCATTGTTAAGTGACCGTGTTCCCAGTTATAACCTAGAGTTAGAACGAAAAGGGCAAAAGATTGATACCACGATCATTCCTGACATTGTGAATAATCAACCTCATCTGGGTATTGAGTACAAATTACCTCATTATCCTGCAGTGCCCCAGCCATGGAACACGGCTTTGGCTCAAGGAATTGCTCAAACTCAAATGTTTTTAATGCAAATGGTGGATGGACTCGTCCAACTGGTCACGGGAAAAGTTGACCCAGCTAAAAATCTTTCAGGACCTCTCTTAATTGCTTACTATGTCGGCGATGTGGCTTCTCAGAGCTTTATGAGTGGCTGGGGTGATGGGGTCGGTGCTGTTGCCAACTTTTTGGCTTTTATTAGTTTAGCCCTATTTCTTATGAATCTCTTGCCGCTCCCGGCTTTAGATGGGGGCAATATTGTCTTAGAATTGATTGAGCTTTTCCGTCGCAAGCCCTTAAAACCCATGACCTTAATTCGCTTTCAGCAACTAGGTTCGTTTATCATTCTTGCCCTGATCATTTATACCACCTACAATAATGTTATCTTTTTGATGCAACCGAAATAGGAGTTCCCTGATGAGTGAAGTAAAAACTGAAATTACTTGTCTGTGCGAAGAAGTATTCCCTATTCATTATGAGGATGAGCTGGATATTGCCCAAGCTAGCAATCGTCAAAAAATTTTAGAGGGTCAGTTTCTTTCCTTCACTTGTCCTGCTTGTGGTAAGGCCATCAAAATCGAGCCACGAGTACGACTTTTCGATGGTAATGATTGTTGGGAAGTCTATCCTGAAACCGAGCGAGACCATTATTTAGCGGGCTCTCTTGAGCTTTCCCAGTCTTTGCACCGGGTGGTTTTCGGGTATAAAGAAATGGCAGAAAAGGTCAGGATACTAGGCGACCACTTAGATGATCGGCCGCTTGAAATTCTGAAATTTAGTTTTTTAGAAAAACAAGGGTGGCCTGAGGGTGTAGTTCTAACCTATCAAGAAAAGCGTGATGATAAACTGCACTTTTATATTGAAGGACTTAAAGAAAACGAAGTGGGGGTAACTGCAGTTCCCGTCGCTTTCTACGATCGAATTCGTACCCAGCTGACCAATCCCCCACCCGAATGGGCGGATATACTTCAAGGCCCATACCTCAGTGTTCAAAAACTTGGGAAACTCTAAGTCTCAAAACTCAGTTTCTTTAACTTCGTCATTTCGTGCATGACTGGGATTTTCCCACACCTTTTGTATCGCTTGAGCTACTGAATCTTGAACTTCTGCAGAGGGTAAATCGGCTGGAGCATATATCGCTCCGAGCAAAGTGACTCGGTAAAGCGGCCTTACCTTATTCAAGGCCATGGTTACCATATCTAGAACGCACTCCTGACAACGACAAACCTCGGGTCGAGCAATCAGCTGTCGTTCGACTTCGTCAATCGTCAGCCGCTCACTCTCGTTCACCAACAAGCTGAAATCGTATTTTTGTTGAAATGACATACGACCTCCCCCCCCAAAAGTATACTGTGAATTAGAAGTGTTCGCCATCAAAATTTTCAAATCGTGTATAAGCAGGCATAAACAACAATCTTATCGTGCCGACAGAACCTTTCCGCTGTTTACCAATGATGAGTTGAGTCTCGATATTTTCATAACCAGGAGCTTTGTTGGACACATCAGTATCAGTTTTTCGAGGACGATGGAGAAACAAGACCACATCGGCGTCTTGCTCTAAAGAGCCAGACTCACGTAAATCAGCCAAACCTGGGGTTCTTTCTTCCGTGACGCGAGTTAACTGAGACAGTGCTACCACGGGAATCTGAAGTTCACGCGCCAAGGCCTTTAACGAACGACTGATGTCGGCGACTTGTTCGTGGCGGGGCAGATTCGTATTCTCGTGACCAATTAAGGAAATGTAATCCACATATAAAATCTGAATATCATGTTTACTTTTCATTCGTCGAGCTTGAGCACGGAGATCTAAAAGCTTCATATTGGGCGTATCGTCAATGAATAAATTCGCTTCATAAAGCAAAGGCAAAACATCGTGCAAACTCGAAAAATCTGAAGTTTTCAGAGAACCATTTCTCAATTTCATGGAATCTAAACGAGCTTCACTCGCTAAAATACGATCTATCAAATCTAAATCCGGCATTTCTAAGGTAAAAAAACCAACAGGGATTTTTTTATGTAAGGCTTGATAGGAGGCAAGATTTAAAGCAAAAGTCGTTTTCCCAATGGAAGGTCGAGCAGAGATCG
>JAJXWL010000112.1 GCA_021781625.1 bacterium | reverse complement strand
GGTTGTTCGTCCTCCAATCACATAGAGGTCAATATCACCACTAAGCCGTAATAATTCATCACCTATGGTGCGCTTAAAAAATCTCAGCCAATTGGGGTCACGGTTTTTTCCTAAAACAATCTTGGTGACATTTCGAAGCCGCGCATAAGCCACCAAATCACGGGCTACTTCTTCTCCCTGCAGAATCACAGTTTCCGCTCCAAGATTTTCAGCCACGGCAAGGTTATGTTCCAATTGATCTTTCGAGCGAGGGTCCAAAATCCGAGTTCGCGGCGTCTCTATAAAAACAGCGAGAAGGTCCGCACCCCAACGAACTGCCATCCGAGCTGCCGCTCTTAACAAATCCTCAGAAGTTGGACTAGGGCTTACCGAAACCATGAAACGTTCCCTAACAGGCCATACAGCATCGATTCGTCCTTGAGAGCGAGCTGAATCCACATCTCGCCCAACACGATCTGCGGCACGACGAAGGGTGATTTCGCGCAAGGCTAATAAGTTATCCCGTCGAAAAAAACCACGTAGGGCCCTTTCTGCTTGATCTAAAGTGTAGATTTTCCCTTGTTTTAATCGCTCTAAGAGTTCTTCGGGGGCAAGGTCAACCACTTCAACCTCATTCGATTGGTCAAACACCGCATCAGGAATAGTCTCACGAACCTGAATCCCCGTGATTTTTGCCACAATGTCATTCATCGAATTGAGGTGTTGGATGTTGAGGGTAGTCCATACTTCAAATCCATGACGCAAGAGTTCTTCGACATCCTGCCAACGCTTCTCATGACGCAATCCAGGAGCATTGGTATGTGCAAGTTCATCTAATAAGACGACACGAGGATGTCTAACTAGACAAGCGTCCAAATCAAATTCTTGTAATGTCATTCCACGATGAAAAATTTTTTTAGGAGGTAAAACTTCTAAGCCCTTCGTCAAAGCTGATGTTTCTGGTCGCGTATGAGGTTCTACCCATCCAATGACCACTTCTGACTCTCGGGTCTGTTGTAACGCCTGTGCAGCTTGAAGCATCGAAAAGGTCTTACCAACACCAGCCGCGTAACCTAAGAAAATCTTTAGTTTACCGCGAGAAGCCTTTTCCTGGTTCAAAGCTGCCAATATTTGATCGGGGTCTGGACGCTCTGAAGGGGACCTATCCGACATCATCTTGCCTACTTTGCTACTGAGCTTATTTTTATTCTGTCGAGAGATAGGTTCAACTTCAAGACATTAACAAAAGCCGGAGGGTCCCAGGGAAAAACTGGTTTGACGGACTGGGATTTGACTAACGCTCGCAGTGTACCAGGGTCGATATGTCGTGACTGGGCAAGGATGGGGACCTCCCATAGTGCCGCCTTGAGGTCCAAATCAGGATCAAGGCCGCTTGCAGAAGCTGTGACCAGGGCTTCAGGGACAGGGGCCGTCTCCCCTACCCGTGCGGCTTGGACGGCCCAAGAATCGCGTAACTTTTCAACACCTTGACGAAAAGCTTGGCCGTCAATCGTCAAGTTCGAACCTCCAGAGGCCAAGGCATTATAAGGGTGGTCACCAGTTGCCGAGGGCCGACCCACAAAGTAGCCTGGCTTTGTAGAAAAGTCTTGGCCGATGAGGCTTGAGCCTACGACGTTTCCCTGAACCGTGATCAACGATCCATTGGCTTGTTTCGGGAACAATTCCTGCGATACAACCATCACGAGAAGAGGGTAACCCATTCCCAGAAGAAGTGTGGCCCATACCATTAAACGCAAACTGACGAAGATTGATTTCATTTCACCACCTTCCTGTTAAAAGAATATCAATAAGCTTGATCCCCAAAAAAGGTAACGTGAGACCACCCAAACCATAGATGAGAAGATTTTTCCGCAGTAACTGAATTGCTGACTCGGCCTTGTACGCCACACCCTTTAACGCGAGTGGAATCAGGGCTGGGATGATGAGGGCGTTGAAAATCACCGCCGACAAAATCGCTGAGGAGGGTGAAGATAAATGCATGATATTGAGGGCCGCTAAGCCAGGATAGGTAACAAGAAACATAGCAGGAAGAATCGCAAAATACTTGGCAATATCATTGGCAATACTAAAGGTTGTTAAAGAACCTCGCGTCATCAACATCTGTTTTCCGACTAGAACGACCTCGGTCAACTTTGTCGGATTTGAATCCAGGTCAACCATGTTCCCGGCTTCTTTTGCTGCTTGCGTGCCTGAATTCATCGCGACGGCAACGTCAGCTTGGGCTAAAGCCGGAGCATCATTCGTACCATCCCCTGTCATAGCCACCATGTGGCCCTCAGCCTGATATTTTCGAATTAAAGCTAGCTTGTCTTCGGGTTTGGCTTCTGCCAAGAAATCATCGACTCCGGCTTCGGCGGCAATTGTTGCGGCTGTCATCGGGTTGTCACCGGTAATCATGACGGTCTTGATCCCCATTTGCCGTAATGTTGCGAAACGATTCTGTATGCCTTCCTTGACAATATCTTTGAGGACAACCAGTCCGAGGACTAACTCATCCTTGGTCACGACTAAAGGGGTAGCTCCAGTGCGGGACGCCGCTTCGGCTTGTTTTTTGACCGGGTCAGGGAAGTAACCTCCCTGAGATTCGATCCACTGCAACATTGCACTGACGGAACCCTTTCGGTACGAATTGCCGTTCCAATCGAGGCCGCTCATACGAGTTTGTGCTGAGAAGGGAATCGAACAATGATCATTATCATTAAACGAAGGGGAAGTAATTTTAAATTTTTGCTTAGCCAAGATGAGGATAGAACGGCCCTCAGGCGTTTCATCTGCCCACGATGATAGGTAGGCACTATTTGCGAGTTCCTCAGGATCCACGTGTGGGGCGGGAATCAATTCGCTAGCCATACGGTTACCAAGTGTTATCGTTCCTGTTTTATCCAAGAGAAGGATGTCGACGTCCCCAGCAGCTTCGACGGCACGCCCCGATGTAGCCAAGACGTTTACACCCGAAAGACGATTCATTCCAGCTATTCCGATAGTGGAAAGAAGAGCGCCGATTGTGGTTGGTGCCAGGCATACAAAAAGGGCTACGAGAGAAGTAATACTGACAACCTTACCTGTACCCGACTGTGAAACGGCAAATTGGCTGAACGGTAACAGTGTAGCTGTTACCACAAGAAAAATCAGTGTTAGTGCTACCAAAAGAATTGTCAAAGCAATTTCATTAGGGGTTTTCTTTCTTGCGGCACCTTCAACGAGAGCAATCATACGGTCTAAAAAACCTTGGCCAGGTTCAGTGCTTACTTGAATAATCAATCGATCTGACAGCACCTTAGTGCCACCAGTTACAGAACTACGGTCACCACCGGCTTCACGGATGACTGGTGCACTTTCACCAGTCACGGCACTTTCATCCACACTGGCCGCTCCTAACAGTATTTCACCGTCAATCGGAATCAGAGCTCCAGATTCTACAAGAATAAGATCCCCTTTATGTAAACTGGAAGACCCTATGTCTTCAACAGGACATTCCCAGTCCAGAGTTTTAAGTCGCCGAGCTAAAACTTCACTCCGAGTTTTGCGTAACTCAGCAGCCTGGGCTTTTCCGCGCCCCTCGGCCAAAGCTTCCGCAAAGTTAGAGAATATCACTGTAAACCACAGCCAAGCGGCAACAGTGAAAGTAAAGCCGCTTCCAACACCAGCATCCTTCACACCGAACCACGAACAAATTCCCAGAAACGTTGTTAAAATTGAACCGATCCATACCATGAACATCACTGGATTTTTCACTTGGAGTTGGGGTTTCAACTTGACAACCGATTGGATCAACGCTTCTTTGAATAGCTTTTTTGTAAAAATCGCGTTGGTTTTCATATTCTTGTCTCCTGAAAAAATTCCGCAATTGGACCAAGAGCAAGAGACGGTATAAAATTCAAGGCAGCCACAAGTAAAACAAAAAAGGTCAGGAGAATTCCGAAGGTTATTCCGTACGTCGGCATAGTTCCCAAGCTCGAAGCTGAAACCTTTTTTTTCCCAAGATTTCCTGCCAATACAAGAATAGGTACGATTACCCCAAAGCGACCAATCAACATGGTGATCAAACCGGTAATGTTCCAAAAGAATGTATTGCTGTTTAACCCAGCAAACGCACTGCCATTGTTGTTCGCCATGGATGAAAACGCATATAAAATTTCTGTAAAACCGTGCGGGACAGGGTTGTTCATGTCTACGGGCACCTCTTTCACCATAGTGGCGAAAGCCGTACCACCAAGTATTAAAAAGGGTGTGATCGTCACGGCAATAACGATCAGGACCACAGAGAAACTATCGATTTTTTTGCCCAAGTATTCGGGGGTTCTGCCAACCATAAGCCCCCCAACAAAAACAGTTAAAAGAATCAAGGCTAACATGCCGTACATGCCGCTACCCACACCACCGAATACGACTTCACCAACTTGCATGGCCAACAAAGGCATCATGCCACCTAAAGGTGAAAAACTATCCAACGTGGCGTCTGTGGCTCCGCAAGACGTCGACGTCGTAGCAAGACTGAAAAGTACGGAAGGGCCAATCCCAAAACGAGTTTCTTTGCCTTCCCAATTTCCCGAACTCCAATCAACACCCGTTACGGCATTCGATGGTGATGAAAATTCAGAAAAAAACGTTGGGATAAAAAAAGCTGTGAACAAGGCAAGCATGACGCCGTAGATAGCCCAACTTTGCCTTTGATCGCGAACCATTCGCCCGAAAGTGAAAACAAACGCTACAGGTAGCAATAGCATCGAAAAAGTTTGTAAGAAATTGGTAAAGGCTGTGGGATTTTCAAACGGATGCGCCGAGTTAGCATTGAAAAACCCTCCCCCGTTTGTCCCCATTATTTTGATCCATTCTTGGCTTGCCACTGGCCCTAAAGGGAGGAGCTCTTTGCTACCATTCCATGCTGAAAAGACTTTGTATGGTGCCAAGTTTTGAATCACACCTTGTGATACCAAAAAAAACGCTCCTAAAATCGACAACGGGAGCAGTACGTACAAATTGATTCTGATTAGGTCACTCCAAAAATTGCCTAATTGGTGAGTTTCACGACGAGACAGGCCTCTGAACAATGCGGCCATGATGGCTATACCAACTGCGGCCGAAAGGAAATTCTGGACTGTCAAGACAGCCATTTGTGAAAAATAGCTCATGGTCGTTTCCCCTGCATAGTTCTGCCAGTTCGTGTTGGTAACAAAACTCACAGCAGTATTCAGGGCAAGGGTCCAGGGAACTCCGGGATATTGTTGCGGGTTGATAATGTTTTGAAAAGGAATCCTATCCTGAAAAATCAAAAGAAAGAAAACAACGGCAATTTTGACAATCGAAAAGATTAACACGGCCCAGATCCATTGTTTTGAGTCCATCTCTTCGCCGGGATGGACCCCCGTACAACGGAATAAAAAACGTTCAATTGGCCCCAGTAACTTAGTCACTCCCTCTGGTCCTGCCTCGAGAACTCGGGCAACCCAGTGCCCCAGGGGCCAGGCAACAACCGTCAGCACAATAAAAAAAACTAGATAATACAGGATTTCGTTCATTAGTCTCCCCAAAGCCAAGGCTTCTGAGAAAACTTATGTCAAAAGTTCGTAAAAGGGGGGTAAAAGTCTTTCGTTGTTCGGTAAAAAAGCGGTAAAATCTCAGGCTAAAAGCGAAGCAATCTTCTTAGCTAAAACCAAAAGCCAACAAAGGCTTGAATCGGGGTAAATTGAATCAACAAGCGGTTAAAGCTCAAAGGGTCATAGTTCAAGGGGGAATAAAGGACTTCTTGAACTGCCAAAGAACTATAAACCCCAAAGCTCAAATAATTCGTTGGGGCTAGGGAAATTCCCCCAGGAATATAGAGGGAAGTTACAAACTGCGAGGAAGAATTATTCAACCATCCAGTGACACCAACCCCCACACCCGCAAAAGGCCGAACAAATTGATGTCCCAAGTACATGACTTCTTCGGCATTCAGCCCCCAAGTAATCAGCCCGCTGTTCGGGCTGTTGTAAGAATCTGAACTAAAACTCAAGCCCATTCTCAATTCTTGTTGAGGGGAGAATTTATGAGCAAAATCCACTTGCCCCAAAAGGGACCCTGGGATTTGCAAATTGCTCAAATAAGCTTTATAACTATAACTCGAAGACAGTACCGAAATGTACACACCGTTGGTGAGGTCCTCAGCAGGCACTAGCTGTGGTAAAAGAAAAAGACCAAACACGAAGAATGTGGCAAGAATAGGAGACGATTTCTGTAAAACTTTCATAATTAATCGGAACTTTAATATTTTTTTTAAAACCCTGTCAAGTCAGTTAGAATATGCGTGTTCATAAGGAAGGTAAGTGGAACAATACTCCCTCAAATTATTGTTGAACACCATAACCAGTACCTACCGAAGAACCACCTCCCTTACTATAAAGAATATTAACTTTTACTTGCCCCATCGGAACACCAGTCCTAAAAGGTTGGCCGCCGTAACGTATAAGTAGGTTCCGCCCGAGGTCGAGGACAATCGGCCACCACCGTGTTACCGTTGAACCCTTCAAAGGCAAAAGTAAAAGAACCCAAATCCTCCCCATTAAGATTTCTTTAAGCTCTTAGAAGCGTTTTTGTGACATAGTAGTGACATAGTCATGACAAGAATTTGAAACCTCCCTCGTA
>JAJXWL010000111.1 GCA_021781625.1 bacterium | reverse complement strand
CGGCCTCCAGTCTTAAACACCCATTGAACTTCTTCTGTTAAAGAAAAATCATGCAAGACTTGACCGGTCTGGGCATCTTTAATGAGAGTACCAGGGGGTACCGGAATATAAATGGAGTCACCATCACGACCATGACGGCGCTCTCCCAATCCAGGCCCACCAATTCCGGCGAACCAATGCCTTTTCATCCGTAAATGAGCTAAAGTTCGTAAATTTTGTTTGACTTGAAATATAACATCGCCACCACGACCGCCATCCCCACCATCGGGTCCGCCGTAGGGCACAAACTTCTCTCGACGAAAAGAGACTGAACCAGCTCCACCATGACCAGACGAGACCTCGATAATGGTCTCGTCAACAAACCCTTCCAAGTTAGCCTTTAGTTCGCTGAAGGAACAATCGTGACAAGCTTTTTGCCTCGTCGTTCACCAAAGGCCACATTTCCTTCTACTAAAGCAAACAAGGTATGATCACGTCCCACACCAACATTTTCTCCAGCATGGAGCTTTGTCCCTCTTTGACGCACTAAAATCTCACCTGCAGAGACAAGCTGGCCGCCAAAGCGTTTAACACCGAGCATTTTCGGATTAGAATCGCGTCCGTTTTTTGAACTTCCGCCGCCTTTTTTATGAGCCATGAAGCAACCTCCCCTTCCAATGACCGTAATTCAATTTCACATGTTGAGGAAATTCTTTCGCTAAATCTTCTAGACCTCGCAAAAAGAACCAACACCAACCCAGATACCGATCAGAATGTGCGGCGACTGAATCCACGGAGAATTCCACGTCACCCTCACTTTCCCTCTTCCAGTTAACAACAACAGAAGGCTCAGCTTTTAACAAGCTGACAAATGTCCGTAAAAGAACCGTAACCCCTGCACAAACAATATCAGAACCTTTTAAGGAAAAACCTGCATGCCCCGTCAACGTGATATTTTTGACTACCAAATCAGCAGACAAATCCACTTGAGCGAGGATCACAAGTTAACCAATAACATCTTCCACACGAATCAAAGTATATTGTTGTCTGTGCCCAATCAATTTATGAAAAGATTTACGTCTTTTAACTTTGTAGGACAAGACTTTTTTGTCGCGGATTTGGGAATCCACCACAGTTTTAATTTTAGCACCTTTCACATAGGGAGCGCCGACTTTAACATCGCCGTTTCCGCCTACGAGAAGAACCGAATCAAACTCCAGAGCGGTGCCTTTTTCAGCATCGACCCGGTCAATCTGAAGCACAGCACCTTTTTCGGCGCGGAACTGACGACCCTTAATTTCAACAAGCGCGTACATAAAATCCCTCAATTCATAAAATTTCAAAGGATATATAGCATATCCCTTGAATAAAAGCAAGCAATACTCTTAGGACTGGCTTTTCAGGAAGCGATCCATCTCACGAGCCGCACCACGCCCTTCATTGATTGCCCAAACTACCAAAGACTGGCCGCGTCGAGCATCCCCAGCGCTGAAAACCTTGGGAACATTGGTAGAAAACTTTCCATACGTCGCCTTAACATTCGAACGCGCATCGGTCTCAACGGCCAATTGTTTTAAAAGATCATCTTCTGGTCCTAAGAATCCTAAGGCTAAGAAAACGAGATCGGCTTCCCAAGTCTTTTCGGTTCCAGGAAGCTCACTCATTTTCCATTGACCTTTCTCATCTTTTTCCCACTTCAAATCAATGGTTTTCAAGCCAACCAATTCTCCGGCTGAGTTTCCTAGAAATTCTTTGGTTGCAATAGAAAAGACACGGGGATCTTTTCCAAACTTAGCCACGGCTTCGTTATGTCCATAATCGGCTTTATATAAACGAGGATAGGTTGGCCAAGGAAATTCTTCGGTTCTTTCAGAAGAAGGTTGCGGAAGCAACTCAAAATTAACTAAGGAAGAGCAACCATGCCGCAGGCTAGTACCCAAACAGTCATTTCCTGTATCTCCGCCCCCAATAACGATGACCTTTTTGCCCTTTGCATTGATGTATTTTCCATCTTTAAGCTCTGAGTCCAACAGGCTCTTGGTGTTCGCTGCTAGAAATTCCATAGCAAAGTGAACGCCCTTGAGGTCACGCCCTGGTACAGACAGATCACGAGGTTTGGTCGCACCCGTCGCCAGAAGAACGGCATCATAGTCTTTGACAAGATCAAAAGCGGCAATATTTTTCCCAACCGCCGCATTGACGCGGAACTCCACGCCTTCTTCGCGCATCACTTGAATACGTCGTTCCACCAAGCCTTTATCCAGCTTCATATTAGGAATTCCATACATCAGCAATCCGCCAATTCGGTCAGCTCGCTCAAAAACAGTGACTTGATGACCTGCTTGGTTGAGTTCATCGGCTGCAGAAAGTCCTGATGGACCTGAGCCGATCACCGCCACGCGTTTACCTGTTCTCTGAGGAACAGGACGTGGCTTCATCCAACCCTTTTCCCAAGCATTGTCGATAATCCAAGCTTCGTTATCCTTGATGGTCACGGCTGGAGACGTAATCCCTAAGACACAAGCGGTTTCACAAGGCGCCGGACAAACTCGTCCCGTAAACTCAGGAAAGTTGTTTGTCTTACGAAGTCTCAAGAAGGCTTCGTAATCTTGCTTGTGATAAACCAGATCATTCCATTCTGGAATGAGGTTATTCACAGGACAACCGTAACTGGAATGACAGAAGGGAACCCCACAGTCCATACAGCGCGAACCCTGCTGACGCCGTTCCGGATCGGCTAAGGGAACTAAGAATTCTTTAAAGTCACCCATCCGCTCTAGAGGATTGCGATCTTTAACTTTTTGTCTATCGAATTCCAAAAAGCCAGTGGGCTTACCCATGAGACACCTCCGCGGTCTTGGCCTTACGAGCCTCTAAAACCTTTTTGTAGTCCGTCGGCATGACGGTGACGAATTCACTCCGATGTTTTTCCCACGCCGACAGCAAGCTTTCGGCGACATCAGAGCCAGTATTTTGATAATGCTTTTGAATCAAGTCTTTGAGAAGGGTAAAATCTTCTTCACCAGGCTTTTCGAGTTCAACCATTTGAGCATTAAGTTGATGTTTCAGGTTGTCATGAGGATCCCACACGTAGGCAACGCCTCCGGACATACCTGCCGCGAAGTTGCGACCCGTGTGTCCCAGAATCACAGCAGTGCCCCTAGTCATGTACTCACAGCCATGGTCCCCAACGCCTTCGACAACCACAGTCGCTCCCGAGTTGCGTACGCAGAAACGTTCGGCCGCGACACCGCGAATAAAGGCTTCCCCAGCCGTTGCCCCATAAAAGGCTACGTTACCGATAATGATATTTTCGCTCGGTTTATAGGTCGCTTCTGACGGCGGGGCAATCACTAAACGTCCGCCCGACAACCCTTTACCCACGTAGTCGTTCGAGTCACCTTCCAAGCGGAAGGTAATTCCTTGCGCCAACCAAGCCCCAAAACTTTGCCCTGCATGACCTCGGAATTGAACTTCAATCGAGTGATCTGGCAATCCAGCAGCTCCCCAGCGACGGGTTAACTCGTGACTGAGCAGTGTTCCACAGGCACGGTCCACGTTGGTGATTTTATGGTTCAGTTTTACAGGAGTTTTGTTTTCAAGAGCGGCAGTAGCCTCTTGAATGAGGGTCCGATCCAGCACGTGATCCAAACCATGATCCTGCTTTTGAGTGCAATAAACGCCAGCTTCAGGATACGGTTTTCTCGCCATGGTTAATAAGGGCTTCAAATCAAGATTTTGACTCTTCGCGTGCTTCACCGCCTGATCCGTATCCAAAAGGTCAACACGACCAATCAATTCATTGAATGTACGAATCCCTAAATCGGCCATAATTTGACGAGCTTCTTCGGCAACATAGTGAAAAAATCTTTCGACGTATTCTGGTTTTCCTCGGAAACGAGCCCGAAGCACGGGGTCTTGGGTAGCAATACCCACTGGACAAGTATTTTTATGACACTTGCGCATCATGATACAGCCTAAGGTAATTAATGGACCTGTCGAAAAGCCCATTTCTTCTGCCCCTAAAAGTGCTGCAATGACCACATCCCGACCATTTTTCAATTGACCGTCGGTTTGAAGCCGTACGCGAGAACGCAAGTCGTTCATCACGAGGGTTTGGTGCGTTTCAGCAATGCCCAGTTCCCAGGGAAGACCGGCATTTTTGATACCCGTTAACGGAGAAGCGCCTGTTCCCCCTTCGTGTCCTGAAACCAGGATATGATCGGCGTGACCTTTGGCCACACCGGCGGCAATCGTCCCTACCCCGACCTCAGAAACCAATTTCACACTGATACGAGCTTTGGGATTGGCATTTTTCAGGTCAAAAATTAATTGGGCTAAATCTTCGATAGAATAAATATCATGGTGCGGAGGCGGTGAGATTAAGCCAACGCCAGGTGTCGAACCACGAGTTTTGGCAATCGTTTCATCGACCTTATGGCCAGGCAATTCGCCCCCTTCACCGGGCTTTGCCCCCTGGGCCATTTTAATTTGGATTTCATCCGCATTGGTCAAATAGTGGATGGTTACCCCAAACCGACCTGAAGCCACCTGCTTAATCGCAGAACGCTTTGAATCTCCATTGGGTAGACGCTCAAAGCGAGCCGGATCTTCACCACCTTCACCAGTATTCGATTTCCCCCCAAGACGATTCATAGCAATAGCCAAAGTTTCATGGGCTTCTTTTGAAATGGATCCGTAACTCATGGCTCCCGTCACGAAGCGTTTGACAATTTCTGAAGCCGGTTCAACTTCTGATAAGGGAATGGGATTCCCTTTTTTAAAGGTCAAAAGACCATGCAAGGTAGCTTGTTGGGCGGAACGCTCAGCTTGTCGCGCACTAAAACGGGCCCAAGCCGCAGGATCTTGTTGCCAAACAGCTCGTTGCAAGTCGGCAATCGATTCGGGATCCCACATGTGCTTTTCACCGCCAAAGCGGTAGTGATAATCTCCTGGTGAATAAAAACGGTCATAAGCCGGAGCATTACCTTCAGACCACCCCATTTTATGACGTTCTAAAGCCTCACGGCCCAATACATCATACCCGGCCCCTTTGATACGGCTGGATGTCCCGGCAAAGGATTTTTTAACCACGGCTTCATCTAAGCCCACAGCTTCAAAAATTTGGGCACCTTTGTACGATTCCAGAGTCGAAATCCCCATCTTTCCGAAAACCTTGCGCATGCCCTTGGCCACAGCTTTAAGGTAGTGAGCCACGATTTCTTCATCGCTATAGGGCTTATCGAAGAAATTATCGCGGGCCATACGCCACATGACTTCGAACGCCAAGTAGGGGTTCACGGCGTCGGCTCCATAGCCGGTCAACAAACAAAAGTGATGAACTTCTCTGGGCTCTCCGGACTCCACCAACAATCCGATCTGGTTACGACGTTCCAAACGGATCAGGTGATGATGAACAGTTCCCACCGCGAGTAAAGCTGACACTGGTACTCTCTCAGCTGAAACAGCACGATCTGACAAGACGATCAGGGCATAACCTTCTTCCAAAGCTTTTTCAGCTTCTGTCGCTAAACGGTCTAAGGCTTTTTCTAGACCCGTCTCACCTTCTGACTTAGAGAAGGTGGCATCCAGAACCTTGGTTTTCCATCCCTTACGGTCGATGTGCTTCAGGGCAGCCATTTGTTCGTTCGTTAAAATGGGATTGGGAAGAAGTAAACGGTGAGCGTGTTCTGGAGTCGTGGTCAAAAGGTTCTTTTCAGGACCAATATAACTCTCCAAACTCATAACGATTTCTTCGCGGATGGAGTCAATCGGAGGGTTCGTAACCTGAGCAAATAACTGCTTAAAATACTCATATGGCAAGCGGGGCTTTTCGGAAAGAACCGCCAAAGGAGCATCATTTCCCATCGAGCCTAACGCTTCTTGGCTCGTCTCGACCATGGGCTTGAGCACCATTTCTTGATGCTCATAAGTATAACCGAAGGCACGACGACGGACATCTACTGTTGAATCGTCATACCCGTGAGGTTCAACTTTGGAGGATAAATCCGAAAGTTTGATCTCCTGGGCTTTGATCCACTCGGCATAAGGCTTCTGTCCAGCGATTTGTGTTTTTAGCTCTTGGTCATCAACAATACGACCCTCTTCAAAATTGACTAAAAACATCTTGCCAGGCTGAAGGCGCCCTTTTTGACGGATCTGAGCTTCAGGCACCTCAATAACACCCACTTCACTAGCCATGATGACCACATCATCTTTCGTGATATAAAACCGGCTAGGCCGCAGACCATTTCGGTCCAGAACAGCACCAATATACCGACCATCGGTAAAGGCAATACTCGCCGGGCCATCCCACGGTTCCATCATGGCACTATGGAATTTATAAAATGCTTTTTTGGCGGGTTCCATGGCTCCATGATTTTGCCAAGCTTCGGGTATCATCATCATCACAGATTCCGGCAAGGAGCGGCCTGATAACGTTAAAAGTTCTAAAACATTGTCAAAACACCCGGAGTCCGACAAATCCGGCTCAACAATCGGGAAGGCGTCTTTCAACTCGGAACCAAAAAGCTCGCTTGCCAAAGATTCTTGACGAGCAAACATTTTGTTGACGTTTCCGCGTAGGGTATTGATTTCCCCGTTGTGACTCATGTAGCGCAAGGGTTGAGCGCGGTCCCATGAGGGGAAGGTATTGGTAGA
>JAJXWL010000110.1 GCA_021781625.1 bacterium | reverse complement strand
GAAAAAATCACATCGCCCGAAGCTCTCATCGATTGAATAATGACCAAGTTAAACGTTCGCCCTGTTTCGAGAACGACACTAATCAACATCAATTGAGACCCCAAAGTTAAAATAAACGAATCGTTGGTAAATACCCCCAAAAGAGGGCGCGCCAGGGCGGCCAAAATTCCTACTAATGTCACCGTCAGGACCAAAGAAATCAACAAAGAACGCCAAACCAAACGATAGGCTTTCTCGGCCTTCCCTGCCCCCACCAAGTGTCCAACTAAGATTTGGGTGCCAAAGCCCATCGACATCCCAATAATGATCACATAAGACATGATGCTCATGACGTAGACTCGGGTCGCCAAAACATCAGCCCCCAAGGTCGCCATAAAACTAATCATGACGATTTGACTTACCTGGTAGGCAATCGGCTCCCCAGCCGAGGGGATCCCGATGGAAAGAATGCTCCATAGAGTTTTGCCACTAAGACGAACAAAATCGCCCCACTGAATTCGAAACGGAACATAACGCCACATCAACGCAAACATCACCAAGGCGGCAATACTGCGGCTTACACTGGTAGAGATCGAAACCCCGAAAACACCCATTTGAGGAATCCCCAAGGCCCCATAAATAAAAAGGTAGTTTCCGGCTATATGGAGCAGGTTCATTCCCAAATTGACGAACATCGTAATTTGAGTAAAACCGCTGGCTCGAAGCACGGAACTTGCCGCCCCCAAAAGAGCCTGCATGAACAAGGTGGCTCCGACCAGTTGAAAATACGTATCCACGAGTTTTGAAACTTCAGGGGGAAGCTGCATCGTCACACTGATCCACTCACGTAAAAGAACTAGGACAACGCTTAAAAGCACACCAAAGATCAAGTTAATCGTGATCGATAGTGCGGCCAGGTAGCCACAGTCTTGTGAACGACCAGCGCCCAGGTATTGGGCAATCAGGACAGCACTCCCGCTGGAAACCATATTCAAAATCAGCAAAACGACATTCACAATCTGATTGCTGGTTCCAACAGCGGCAACTGCCGCACCCGAAACATGCGAAAGCATAAAGGTGTCGGCGGTGCCCATCAAAATGAACAGCAATTGTTCAATAAAAATGGGCCAGGTAATCCGAAACAAACTTTGTGAAGCCAGGGGTTTACTCATGATCTATCTCTTGAAAGTTCTATCTCTTGAAAGGCCGTAAACAAGGACGAGGTCGCCAAGGGGTCAAGTCGAAAACTCCCCCAAACCAGCCAAGCGTGCGCCGCAAATTGCCCTGTGGACTCACGTCGTGCCCCTAAGACCAAGTGCGGATTCATGCCGCTAGACTTGGCCCGGTCTCGTAATACTAAGGCCAAGGCCAAACAGGGAATCTTTTGCCGAACCCGCCAGAACCTCAGGTGCAAAAGAAGGTGACTCCAAAGGGTTAACTTTTGGACTTCTCGGGCTGAGGGTTCTCGGGCAGAGCTTTCACCGTGTTCCGTCTCAGAAACAACGGGTTTTTCTTCCAAAATCCAAGCCCGTTGCCTCGACCAACTTTGACCCCAGAGCCTAAGGTCCACCCATAACAACAGCAACCACAACCTCAGGGCTTCAATCCAGTAGATTCGCAGAAGGTGTCGAGTCCGCCTCATACGCGGCGGGCCAACCCCTTAGCCACTAAAAGTTCTGCAAAGGCTGTGACATCTTTACGTAAACGGTCTTCTTCCACAGCAAACTCGGTGACCAAAGTTTTTATGGTGAGTTCTTCAGAACCTGTCGACTGTAAGACTTCAAAAATCCGCCTTGCTGTGGGGTTTAACCCAAAATATTTGCCCGAAACGGCGTCTAGCACCACGGACTCATTGTCAATTTGGCTGACCGATAATTCTTTTGAAACTTGCAACATACTTGCTCCTTTACGTAAAAATTAAGTCCTCGATAGTATCTTGCACTTCGGACAAAGCCAACCGTTGTACCGGTCGAGTCACTAAGCGTACTCGCAGGGTCTTAACAACTTCAGCCGCTTCGGTCAGTCTTTGGGCTGGGTCTCCGACGCCGGGAAGATGATTCAGATGAGGCAAAAGTAGTTGCAATTTTCGGTGGCCGTGGATTTCCTGGGTGGCAAATTCCTCTCCTGGTTGAAGGACCACCGCACCTCCCAACAAAGCGGGGTGTGCAGCCCCAAACGACCAGGAAATTTTCCCATCGGCTCCAGGTACTGCTTGAAGGCTCCCCCCCAAGGCTTTCCAAGAGTCGGGCAACAGACGCGTCTGAAGAACTGTGGGGTGTACCCAACCCTGACGAACCGCCACAAGGTCATCGCACAGCAGGCCCCAACCGCGTTGCAAAAGACCTGTCACCGTTGTTGATTTTCCGGCACCTTTGTTGCCAACGATCAATACCGCCTTCCCATTTTTCCCTGCGGCGGAGCCATGAAAAGCACAAAACCCCCTCGCAACCGCGACAAACCCGAGAGCCGCCCGGACTAAGAAATCGGCAGCCGTTTCAAAAGGAGTATTCACCTCAAGCAAATCCCCTTGGTATAAAAAGTCGATCTTGCCCACCCGCAAGCCAAAGGCGTGTTCAAACTTTCCCCAGCTCAGCCCCCCAGCTTCTTGGTTTAACTTTTGGTCCTCGAGCTCAAAAGTCCGATAACGAAGGCGCAAGACAGGATTGGGCGAAGTGTCCGAGGTTTCCGAAGTTTCCGAGTTTTCTGTGGGGACTGGCAAGGAAGTTGGTAAAGGGAGTTCTCCCTCCGAGTCCAGGTGTAAGCCGGCAAAACTATAATAGGGCATCAGGGGGCACTCACTGCTAAACCGAAGGTACCGCCAGTTGAACCATCCGTGGACGCCGCAGTCAAATAATATGTGCCGGGTTGTAAGGTCACGGTGAGGGCATCGTCCGTTCGTGAGGAAAACACACTCCCATCCGGCAATTGAACAGGGGTCATTAAATCGGATTCTCTTAGCGAAAGGGTGATCGGAGCCGTGTAGGTGCTCGAAGTTGTTTTATCTGCCCAAGTCAAGGTGAGAGTTTCGGGTTGATACACCGTCAAACTGTACACCACCGAGTTCACGGCTAAGTTTCCGCTGGATAAGACCTGAATCAAGCTATAGGTCGTAAGCGTAGAGGTCCCCGGAGTGAGCGTTCCAGAAACTAGGGCAAACAGTCCATTGCTCAAAAGGGTGTACGTTTCGTAAACGATGCGAGACGCCGAGGCTCCTGAACGAAAGGCACGAAAGGCATAGGTTGTCGAGGATGTTACCTTAGGAAAGGCTGGTGTTGTGGAACTCCACAAGGTATCCGAGCTAGACGTTGTGGGGTCAGCAGGCACAGTGCCCGCCGGGGCGGAAGTCCAGGTTACCTGATCGCCTGGAGTGGCGGTAACCCGAAGCAACGTATTGACCGGAACGGTACCCGAAGGAGGAGATATTCTAGGAACCTCCGCTTGGGATGAAAAGGGTTGAAACGAAAACGGAGTCGCGGTTAATCCGGGGGGTGACGTCGAGGCTACCGTCCAGAGAACACCGCCAACTTTCACCGCATTAGGTCCCTCAAGTTCCGAGAACCCGGGGTACTGATATTGCCAACCTGAACCAGAATTGATCCAAGCCATAGCTTTTCCACTAGATTGAGACAACCCCGCTAAAAGCACTCCACTAGGGGTATCTGCCAGTAAAGGGACATCTAAGGCTTGAGGCAAGGAGTTAACAACCCACGACCACGGCAACGTATTCAAGGTAAAAGAAGCCTGAGCGCTCTTTTGAGCTCCGGTCACCCAAACCGTCCCCGAAGGACCTCCCCAGGACACAGCCGACGGGGAGGCATCAGACCAAGGGAGAGGCGTCGCGGCATACCACTCACCAATTTCGCCATCTTTCCAGAGTTGTGCATTCCAAACGTGATTGGTCGCACCCGAAGCGGTTTGCCCGCCACACAAGAAAAGTCGACCGTTGGCCTCAAAGACAGCGGCTCCGGCCTGCGCTTCTGGTAGGGAGCGGAGGTTGGTTTGCCAAAAAGAATTGGAATAGCCTAAATGCCCATCCGGGTTGATGTAGGTAAAGTAAATTGCTGAACTTAGACCCGTAGCAGTTTTACCCCCTAGCACATATATTTGCTGATTCGCTGTCCACACGGAAGGGGCTTCTAAGCCCACCGGTAAATCCGCTTCTCGAATCCAAGGTCCCTGCGTACCATTCGAGACCGAGGTCCGCCACACCCCAGATGACGGTCCCCCCGAGCCAGAACCGCCCACAAGATAAAGATAGCCTCCCCATGAAGCCAAGCCGGCCTGGGAACTTAACATTCCCGATCCCGAGGAGGGTATGGCACACGAAAACAGTGTGCTAGCAAGTAAGACTAAAAAACCACGTAAAATCCTCAAAGCCTGTCCTTTATTATGACCAGAAATCGACGTGTGATCAGAAAACGACGTGAAACCCATACCGCGAGCTTACAAATGCACATTGACGTCTTTGCCAAGAAGTCGAATCTTGAGCTTGCGCACGACAAACAAGAAAGGCCTTAAAAAGAAGTACGCCAAGTACGGCAAGTGCCACTTCGAAAAAGCTTGAAGGTCTAAATCGTTGGGAAGAAAAAAATCCCCGGCGCTTCTAAGATACTGCCGGTACGCCCCCCGAGTCAGGCCTCGTAAAAACACCACACGATGGCGGCGGTTGGCACCGATCTGAGATAATGACAACCCCGCATCGGCAAAATTGCGTTCGGCTAAAATGGCTAAGACGCCGGCGTCGGGTTTACGGCACTTGAGTTCAATCAAATACTCAGGGAGAGGGCCTAGTCCCAGACGTTCCACCAAGCCCGCAAAGACCGCCGCTGTCGCCTTAGGGTCCAAGAAAGTATAGCTAGCTGGGATGGGGCGTGCGAGCTGTTCTTGAACTTCAGGCTCATACTTGGTCAACATCGCCAAAGAATCGAGCACCCAATGCAACTGGCACCAAGAATGTTCAGCACCATGGATCAGCACGTAAAGGGCATGTCGGCCGGGCTCCAACGTTCGAAATGCGTAGCCTCCCCCCGAAACCACAACTGAGGTATTCCAAGCTTCGTCAAAGCCAAACGGAGCCGAGCCCAAATTAGAGGGACTTCGACCGTGAATTTCCAGGTAAACCGGAAGCCCCTTTTTGCGAAAAGCCAAATGACGTATTTTCACGATTCGTCTTAACCAAGAATCAAAGTCTTCGTCACGAATTTGATAGTCGGCACACACAAACCCCAGGTCGAGCATGAGGCGAACAGCCCTGTAAAAATCTTTATGCGGGACGAGAATATCCATATCTCGGAACTCGCGCTCATGCGGGTTCCCCCACAGTTGGATGGCCAAAGCGGGGCCCTTTACCGTTAAAGCCCGCACACCTTCGCGTTCAAAAGCCTCTAAGACTGCGGAGCCATCATTCAAAATCCAGCTTTGTACGGCACGACGAGAGGAAGATAAGCGTTTCAATTCTTCATAAGGCAAAGGTAAATCGGAGGGAACCGCGTGATATAAAAGGGAAACAGCCTTGTGTCGCGAAGCGGCATCTAACAACCGGGCTTCGTCTAAGGAGGACGGCATAGCTTGTGCCCCGGCTTCAAAACCTCGGTAAGTTGCCCCCAAGGCGGTCAGCCATCTTGTTTCGGGGTCAATACTCATGCAGATTCCTCATAAGGGTATTCTAACGGAAAACTTCTGCGTCGGGAAGACTGGATTTTTGGATTGTGAATCACGAAAATGAATCCAGAGGAGGTTTCTATGCTATCGCGCCGTGCTCTGACCGTGATCCTCACCAGCTTTTTATTGGGCGCCTGCCAACCAGAAAATTCAGCGCAAAGTCCAGCTTCCAAGAGTGTCGAGCCCCCCCTCCCCTTACCCTCTATCAATTCTAAAGTCTTAACCTTGGTCAGCGACCCTTGGCCTGGGTATGTCGAGGCCTCTGGAGGCTACCTGGTCACCCTGGCTCGAAAAATATTTGAGCCACTCGGCTTTAAACTTCAAGTTCGCCTGCTTCCTTTTGCCCGGGCCTTGAATGAAGTTCAGCTGGGTGAAGCCGATATGGCTCCCGCCTTATATTGGAACACAGCCAAACAGATTACCTATGCCCAAACCCCCACAGCGGTGGACGCCACTGGGGTCCTTTACAATACTCAAAATTTTGACTCGGCCCTCACGAGCAACCTGCTTCAACTGAAGCATAAAAAAGTTGTCTGGGTGAGGGACTTTGACTTTTCACCAATTTTAAAACAGCGTTACCATTTAGAGCTTCAAGGAGTCGAAACAAACTCCCGTGAAAACGGACTGCTTATGCTCAAGAATGGACGAGTCGATGCCATGATCGATAACTATCAACTTCTGGCCACCCTTGCCCCGCAGTACAACTTAAAACCACCCCAGTATCACCTTATGATCGCCTTTCAAAAAGGGCTGTACTTTGGCTTTACAGATAATGCTCGAGGTCACAAGTTAAAAACCTTCTTTGATGAAGGTATCGCCAACATGGTTAAATCAGGGGAACTCCAACGCTTGTACCAATCCAGCGTGCCGCATGGTCCTGAACTTCTGATCCCTTGACATAGATGGTCGTGGAAGTCCCCCCCTGAATGACAGGACTTAAGACTTTAGCTGGGCGTACTCACTGACTTCCCGACTAATCCTCATGGAACAAAAGTGTGGCCCGCACATGGAGCAAAAGTGTGCCCTCTTAGCCCCTTCTTGCGGCAAGCTTTCATCATGGAATTTTTTAGCGG
>JAJXWL010000109.1 GCA_021781625.1 bacterium | reverse complement strand
TGTGTTTTGAGTAAGCTGTCTAAACCAGCTTCATCCGAGCATTGAGCAAATAAACCACGCTCTTTCAGGGTCTCTAGTGCCGAGGCCATAAACCATCCTTGTCTAAGAAAAGCTTTGCGATATTATAGCCTGCCCCCCTCCCCCTGACAAGCAAGGGTAAGTTAACCCAATTTGAGCCCGGATTGTATCGAGCGTTTCCATAATTTCCAAAGTTTCATCCAGCGGCATGGAAGGACTTTCCGTTCTGCCTTCCTTCCAACAGCGAATGACCTCGGCAGCTTCTTCTCTTAAGCCAAGTCCTTGATAGGCTTCCTGATACTCTTCTAGGACTTCTCCTTGCGAAAGAACTCGAAAGCTACTAGGAACATAAAAAGGTGTTTCAATTTCTAAGCGGGCTTTGGTCCCAGTTAAACTCAAACGTGTAGACGTGGCCGCTGAAAGTGTGGTCGTTAACAGCGCATGAGCACCCGAGGCATATTGAAAAATCATGGAGGTTTGCGCATCGACGCCCGTCATGGCCTTGTTGGAAACAGCTATAATGTGTGCCGGTTTCCCCAGCAACATAGAAGCAAACGAAACTGGGTAAACGCCTAAATCCAAAAGGGCCCCACCTCCCAAAAACGGGTCAAATAAACGGTGCTTGGGGTCAGGAAAAAAAGCTTGTCCATGATCTGCCTGCAAGGTGACCAAGTTACCCAATCGACCCTCAGAAATTAAGGTCCTGAGTCGCCGAACATGCGGCAGAAACCTCGTCCACATCGCTTCCATTAAAAAAAGTTTTTGTGTACGGGCTAAGTGGATCATCGAACGGGCCTGCTCGGCGGACAGGGCAAAGGGCTTTTCCACCAAAACCGACTTACCTGCTTTTAAGGCCATTTGGGTGTGGTCAAAGTGCCAGGGGTGCGGTGTGGCAATATAGATCACGTCGACCTCTGGCGATTGGACAAGTTCTTCATAGCTGGAAAAAGCCAAAGGAATTTGAAAACGTTCGGCGAAGCGTCGGGCCGACGCCTCTGACCTCGACCCCACAGCGCTGACGCAAAACTCTTTCAAACGCAAACTATCTTCGACGAACTTACCGGCAATACTACCGGTGCCTAAAATTCCCCAGCGAGGGTTTGAATGGGACTCCATACGGATATCTTACCACAGGTCAGAAAGAATTCTTAAAAAATTGTTAGATTCAGCTTGCGTGCGCTCACAGGTCATGATATCGTTAATTTGTTAACAAAAAAAAGACCCCCAACGGGTAAGGAGTCCAAGCCACCCCGCTGAAGGTCAGAGAGAACACAGTTTAACAGAGCCCCCGTAGGGGCTCTTTATTTGCTTACTTGGCTTCAGCCAGCATCGCCTTAACGTCAACCTTGCCGTTATGACCACCAAAACCGTCATCTACGCTGACAGGAGCAAACGCATCTTCGGTCCAGTTGCCGTTCACCATGTACTTGTAAATAATCGTGGCATCGGGTTTAACGAGGAAGCTAATGACATGAACAGGGTGACCATTGGCCGCCATAACTTTGTCTAATTGTAAACCAAGATCAGGCTTCCAGTTCTCGTAGTAGCCCATCAGTTGAATTTCAGCCGCAGGAACACGGGTCATCCAAGTGATAATCGCATTGCCATCGGTATTTTTGGTCACAGTGACGCCGGGTTTTGCAGGAACAGGTTCACCTTTGACAATTCCAAGAACACCAACAGCCTTTGCAGCATCAGCTATCGAACCAGGTAAAGGAAGAACTTGAATTCCACCAGCACTAGCCTCAGCAGCGGCAGGTGCAGCCGAAGCGGCAGGTGCAGAGCCAGTTGTCGCGCAGCCGGTAATCAGTGCGCCTGCGGCCAAAAGCCACAATAGGGATTTCTTCATGAACAACTCCTTCGTGTTCGCCAGCAGGCGAACCGGTAGTATTTGACTCTCTCGAAAAACACCGAGGAGCCCCGGTAGAACGATTCGAAAGAATCGTTCTACCGGGCCTCCCCGAAAGGGACCCGGAAGGGCTATAGCAAGTATAACCCTTAACTTAGCTTAGAACCAAGTTTCGAATTGAACACCGAAACGATTTTCAGATGTCGACGAGTTATTTGCATCAACATTTCCAACTACTGAAGACTGACCCCATGTACCATATTGTGTCGTAGTACCTGAAGTTCCGACTAAACTCCAGAAAAGACGCAACTGAGGTCTTCCCCAGAACCCAGAATCCAGCGACAACGTTGGTGCTAAAGTGACTTTATAGTTTGTAATTCCTGCAAAGCCTGCACCATTAGCATAGAAGAAAGTGTTACTGTTAGTTCCAGAAACATGATCAACACCAGCCTCTAACTGCACCGAAATATTTTGATTTAACTTGTAAACAGGACGAA
This sequence comes from bacterium, assembly GCA_021781625.1. The sequence continues at coordinate 4,359 of JAJXWL010000109.1, read as the reverse complement.
TAACAAATGATAGTTTTGATGCCACATCTTCGTCAGCAGCTTGGCCAGCTTGATTCTTTCCACCTTCAGCAGCTGTAATTGCAGAGTTAACCATTTCGTAGTATAACGAAGGCATTATATCAAGGTTGGGTAGAACATTGGTAGCTTCACCAAAAATCAATGCTCGGAACGCCGTTGCACCAACAGCATTTCCCACTTCAGCATTTGCAGTACCCAGATACCAAGCAGAAGCAGAATCTCCAGCACCATACTGTACTGCTATCCGTGAATAACCATCCGCGAACCAGAAAAATTTGTCAGGACTGTAAACAATGGCGCCCTGGAAACCATAGTTCGATGTATTATTGCCTGGTAAAATATGATTACCAGACTGGTCACCACCATTATTACTTACTGGGGCATAAGTCACAGCACCTTCGAGCTCAACACCACTCAAAGCTGGTAATACAGCACCTAGGTGTAAGCGAAGATCCGTAGTAAAAGGAATATAGTTTTCTCCAGCTATAGTGTAGGTATTGCCATTTCCCGCTGCAATTTCAGATAAATCGACAAAACCATTAAATGCATTGGATATACCAACACCCTCACCAGACATATCTCTCCAGAAAAAATCCAAAATATGAATGTCATCACGGCCATTATATTTTTCACCAATCCAGTAGACAGCCTTTGGATCCCAGTTAAACCCACCCATTTCAACGTAGGCTTGGCGCATCAGAATATCTCCAACGCCACCATTTCCATAGGAACCAGGATATGATTTAAAATCTTTTATATTACCATTACTGTTCACAACAAACATAACATGGTATTTTGCCCAAGACCCATCAGCATTGGTATTGGTGTGCACCAGTTCTGACTCTAGGTAGCTCTGATTTAGCTCATTACCTAACCTACCAACTCCATATTCGTCAATTTGACCACCAGTCGTATATAGCCCTGGAGCAAATGCAAAACCGGATCTTGCATAGGCGTGAAATTCAAACCCGGCACTCTGTGCAAAAGCTGTTTGAGCACCAAAAGTCAAAGCAACTAGAGCAGCAACAACAGCGCTGATCTTCATTGCCCCTTTGTAGGTTTTCTTCATAGAAACCCTCCTTTGTGAAATTACCTCAATACGACCTTCAAGATTTGACATTCAAAGACCTTTCCCTCTGGGACTCCTTTGATTACATCATCATCTTAAGAACATATTGAACAATTGCCAACGTGTGCAATTTCTTTAAGTTAAACATTACCTTCGTGATCTGTCAACTGATTTTTTAAACTTAAACGTCATCAACCTTGATTTCCAAACGTTAGAAAAGTCGTTGACAGCTCGAAAGGCTAGGTGTAAGAATGTAAAATCAAACGTTTGCAAAGGAATTTTCTATGACAAGATTGTTTTTTTTGATACCGACTTTACTACTAGTGCTTTTAACTGGTTGTTCTTCGCCTTCCTCATCTTCTTCATCTTTTACGAATTCACCTCTGATCTGGGCTTTTTCAAATGACAGCCCCCCAAACGTCACTATGGGTCCAACTTTTGATTCAACAGGTACTAATGTTACGTTTACCTTTTGGAACCCCAATGTGAGTAGTGTGAATATCACCTTCTATAGTCATTGGAATGATGCTTTGTCATCTCCAGTGAAAAGTTACCCTATGACGAAAGGCAGTTCTGGTTTATGGACTTATGGGCCAGTGCCTTATAGCAGTCTACCCACTTCAACTTCAAATGGCATTCCTCTTTATGATTATCAAGTTGGTAGTTCTTATACGCTAGACCCTTACGCACCCTCGATGGCACAATGGGAATATTTACCAACAACAGCTAATAAACCTGTTAGTATTGCAGGTGATACTCAAGGCAAAGGTGCCGTTGTGAACCTCAATTCAACATTATCTGCTATAGGGACGACTTCTTATTTTGACGGTAGTAAAATGGTTGCTCCAGATGGAACTACGATTACACCCTATTCATATAATTCAAACCGTGACGCTATCATCTATGAAACTGACATTCGTGACTTTACCGTTGACCCTGCTTTAAATTTACCCAGCAACCACCCTTTTGGGACTTATGAAGCTCTTATTGATATGTTACCCCACATTCAAAAATTGGGAGTGACTCATATTCAGCTTCTCTGCCCTTTAGAGAATTTTAATTACAATCAATCCCTAATATCAACACGCGAGACCAGTTCAACAACCTCTGGCAATAACTATAACTGGGGCTATGACCCTCAAAGTTACTTTACGCCGTCAGGAATGTACTCTTCTGCCCCGAATGACCCCAACAAACGACTTCAAGAGCTTTTAACCCTAATCAATGCCATTCACAATGCGGGAATGGGGGTTATTCTTGATGTGGTATTCAACCATACTGCCAACAATAGTATTTTGGGGAATGCCGTCAGTGGTTATTACTACCGCAACTCATCCAACAATGGGGCCGGAAGTAATGACGTTAAATCTGAAGCACAATACACAAGAAATTTAATTGTCAATTCAATTATGCAATGGGTCAATGACTACCACGTCGACGGTTTTCGTTTCGACTTAATGGGTGTCATCGACAATCAGACGATTCGTGATGCTTACCTGCAAGCCAAGGCCAGCGACCCACACATTTTATTCCTAGGTGAAGGTTGGAACGGCTTTTATTCAGGCGATTCAACGGACTACCAAGGTAACACACTTTTTGGCTCAGACCAGAAGCATGTTGCATATTTTAATGGCTTAAATATTGGCATGTTTTCTGATAGTTTTCGACAGATTATGAAGAATGGCTATCCTAGCGATGGGAATCCTGCCTTCATAACCGGGGCCTCTGAATCTTATAGTTCCTTAATTAAAGACATTTCTGGAAATCCTAATGATGGCGGATCCAATTCTGTATGGGCTTCAGCCACTGGGGGAAGTTTTTCCACCAACAACGTTGTCAACTACCTTTCGGCACATGACAACCTCTGTCTTTATGACGTTGTGGCGGATGCCGATAATCTAGGGAAAGCCGTGGCTGACTACAATACTGCACTTCAACGTATGGAAGTTGGTTACACTGTACTAATGACCAGTCAAGGCCTGGCTTTTATGCAGGCTGGCGACGAAATGTTCCGAACCAAAGAGGTTCCCAGTGGAACAACAAACAATGTCAAAGTTGCTTCAAAAAGCGGCCGTACCTTCTGCGATAACTCTTACAACGCTAGCGACGCCGTGAACCAGATTCTTTTCAGTGCCACCGAATTTTACCCGCAAACAACAGTGGCGGTTTCCCCCTACACCAGCGACCCAATTACCGGAAACTTTGCCAACTACGATACCAACACAGTGGGTTACAAGCTCTACAAGTACGTTCAAGGTTTGATCCAAATCCGCAAAAGCAGTGATGCCTTCCGTTTACCCGATACCGACATAGCCACCAACATCGCGGGACTGGCTTCTAATCAGGGTACCGGAAGCGTCAATTCGTTCGGTTACAGTGTAAAATCCTCAGATGGGGCACATACCTTCTACGTCTTCTTAAATGCCGACACATCGTCGCATACCTTTAACCCCTCTGTAGACTTGACCACCGGAACAGTTTTGGCGGACGGGGTTTCAGCCGGCTTACCAGGCACGCCCGCTTCAACCTACTCAACAGCAACGAATTACCTTACTGTGACCTCAACACAAATTACCCTTGGTGCTTTAAGCGCTGCGATCATTGAAATGTAAGTTCTTGTTTGAGGGGCGTTGCCCCTGACTTTTCAAGCTTTCCCCCACGTGGTACACCAAGGGGGAAAGCTTTTTTTCTAAGGAGACACCATGATTTTCACACGTTTTCGACGTTGGATCACTCTGGGGTTATCGGCGGGTTTACTCTTAGCGGGCTTTTCGGCCTGTGCCTCGGCCCCCGGCACGGCTTCAGCACCTAACTCGGCCCCCGCGACTCCCAAGGTTGCGGAACCACCGGTTCACCTCTTAGGCGTAGCTCAAGACGAGCCCGGTTGGTGGAAGGCCGCCAAAGGCCCCGCGTACCAGGTTTTAGTGTATTCCTTTGCGGACTCCAACGGCGATGGTTGGGGTGACCTCAATGGTCTGACCCAACACTTGGACTATTTAAATGACGGTAAAGGAGCCCAGGGCCACAGTTTGAATGTCTCGGTGCTTTGGCTCTCCCCGATTTTCCCCGCAGATTCTTACCATGGGTACGATGTGGATAACTACTTTGCCATCGACCCGAAATGGGGCACGATGCAAGACTTTGAAAATCTTGTCGCGGCGGCTCACGAACGAGGTATCAAGATTATTTTGGATATGCCCTTCAACCACACCGGTCGAGGAAACCCTTGGTTCCAATCTTTTGCCAACAACCCTAAGGGCCCCTACGGCGAC
>JAJXWL010000108.1 GCA_021781625.1 bacterium | reverse complement strand
TCTTTTTGACTCTGAATTCGGTTCCCCAGACTTGGAAGACCGTCAACTTACTTACGGATGACCAAGGGTTAACCCTGATGGGGGAATCTCCCTTACCCTGGCAGACAGAGTTCCTCTTCCGTCTGATCAGTCCCTTGGCCTTTCTAGCCCTGTGCTTTATTGGCTTTTTCCTCGCTTGGAACTTTCAAGCTCCACACCAGGGGAAAATGCCATGGATTTGGTGGCTTTTGATTGTTATTCTGCCCTTTGGAACCCAAGGGGTCATCGAAACCAGTGCTTGGCTCGCCAAACTCGTCACAGCAAAACTCATCAGTTTATCAGGGTTATGGCAAGCGGGAATCCTCTTATCTGCCCTGTCGTTAGCCACCGTCATCGGGATGACCATGGCCTGCTGGCGAATGCTTCGCCAACGTCGTACATGAAAAAAAGTCTGAGGCAAAGCCCCAGACCTTAGTGAATTAAGGAAGTCTTACTTCAATGCCTTTAAAATCAGATCGCCCATTTCAGCAGTTCCCACCGTCTTTTGACCGGGGGTAGCAATGTCCCGAGTCCGGTGACCTTGAGCCAGAACGTTCGAAACCGCTTGATGGACATCTTGGTAAGCTTGTGGCATGCCAAAAGCGTATTGAAACATCATCCCCATCGACAAAATTTGCGCGATGGGATTCGCGATGCCTTGCCCCGCGATATCGGGGGCAGAACCGCCTGAAGGTTCAAATAAGCCAAAAGCTCCCGTAGAATTCCCTTGAGGAGGTTGCGCTAAGGAAGCACTCGGGAGCATACCTAAAGAACCTGCGATCATTGAGGCCTCATCCGAAAGGATATCGCCAAACATGTTCTCGCACAAAAGTACGTCAAACTGCCGGGGGTTGCGCACCAACTGCATGGCGGCATTGTCCACATACATGTGCGAAAGTTGCACGTCAGGGTATTGTTTTCCCACTTCTGTCACGACTTCCCGCCAAAAAACCATGGTCGTTAACACGTTGGCCTTGTCGATAGAACAAAGCTTTTTTCCCCTCTGGCGCGCGGCTTGAAAGGCAACATGGGCAATCCGAACAATTTCGTCTTTGGTATAAACCATCGTATCGACGGCTTTATCCCCTTCACGATACTTGGGTTGACCAAAGTACAGCCCCCCGGTGAGTTCTCGGACCACCAAGACATCCAGTTCTTCGCCAATGATTTCCGCCTTCAGAGGCGAAGCCGAAGCTAAACCACGAAACACAATCGCGGGACGCAGGTTAGCAAAGAGTTGAAAATGTTTTCGTAAGGGGAGCAGGGCTCCGCGTTCCGGTTGTTGCTCGGGGGGGAGTTTCTCCCATTTCGGGCCGCCTACAGAACCAAAGAGGATCGCATCTGCTTCTTCACAAGTCTTGATGGTCGACTCCGGCAGGGCTTTTCCATGGTTATCAATCGCAATGCCACCCACGTCAGCGTGATTTTTTTCAATGGTCATGCCATATTTTTTCTCTAAGGCTTCGAGGATTCTCAGTGCCTGCGCCATGACTTCCGGTCCAATACCATCACCGGGCAGAACGGCAATTTTCTTATTCATGCAGATCTCCTTACTTTGAGGTGTCAGTATAGATTTCCCTGTTGGCTTTGGCAACGTTCGTTACCATGGGGTTTGCTGACTGAGAGTGAGAGCCAAACGAGGAAAGATTTCTAAAGCTTGAGAAAAACGGATGCGATCTTGTGGAGACGCCGCTTGTGCCAATGACAAGAGTTTCAAATTGGCCGCAATGAGCCCACCGACCTGTCGAGTTTTTCGCACGATTTCGGCTTCTTGGGCTCGAATCTTCTGCAAGGCTTGTTCATCCACTTCGGTAATATCGAGTTCTTGATGGTTATCGTACAGATCCAGCCCCAAGGAAGTCATCGTTGCTTGAGCATCAGTGAGATACTTTAAGGCAACTGCGAAGGTCCCGGTGCGGACACGCAGACCAGGCCGGCCTCGGTCAATGGCCGCCGCCAGGTTGTTTTCGACTTCCACCAAGCGTTGTATCAAATAACGGTGAGATTTTCGTTTTTGAAGGTCTAAGTCTCTGATAGTATGACGTTGAATTTCTAACCTTTCTTTGAGCGAACGATAATATCCGTCTGCCAAAGCATAGTTACCCGTTCGAAAAAGGGCGTTGCCCAAAGCGTAAAGAAGGTTAGCATTGTCTTGCCATTCCGGAGCTTCTTCTAACTGAAGAAAATTGAGCACAGCTTGCTGATAGTTCTTTTTTTCGTATTGAATCACCCCAATCCGATAGGTGATTTCTGAGGTGACCAAACCCTGCTTCACCGCCGTTTGGTACAGATCCAAAGCCCTGTCCCACCCTCCTTTCATCGAAGGGTCCAGCGAATTCTTGGTTCCCGGGGTTTGGGCATAATATAGGTCTGCTAGGTCTGCATAGATTTTGGCATAGCTAAGTTCTGGAGTTACAAGATTCTGATATACCCCTTCTTGGTAGCGACGCAGGGCATTGACGTAGTAAGACTCCGCCTGGAGGGGTTGGTTTTCCTGAGCAAAAATCTCCCCTATGCGGTCTAGTACCTGGATTTCTCCCCCCCAGCGATCATCATGCCGTTGTTCACGAGCGGGCATTTGTTGAAAATACGCGTCAGAGGCGGCTAAGGCCTTTTTCTCTTCACTAGAATTCCATGACAAACGATAGTACCTTGCGAGTTGTTCATGAATCTCAGGAAGGTTTTTCTGAACCGCTAACGCTTTAATGAGGATTTGATCAACCCCTTTCAAATACCGGGGCTGATAAGGAATATTGGAAAGGGCATACGGATGAGGTGGGGGTAAATTGACGGGCTTAGACGCTCCTGACTCCTCTTGTCGCAAGTCCTCTGCCGCCGTACGGCTTGGCTCAACGATAACAGGTTGGGTCTGGGGGCCAGACGATGAATCGTCATAAGAAGAGATGCGGTATTCTTCCTCTAGGGTACGCTGACGAGGAAGAACTTTTTCTTGTTCTCTAACTCGGGCGATATGACGATTGATCAGCCATTTGGCTAACTCGGCCGCTCCTTCAGGGTCAAATTGTGCATGCGGATCCTGAAGAAGCCGGTCACGGAAATGTAATAGTTGCGATTCTTGATCGGTTTGCACAAAAAGACGAACAAACCGCCACAGGATCACCCAATCTTCTCCATATTTTTGCCGGTAATCGCTAAATGCTTGATCGGCTTCTTGATAATGCTCCCGAGAATTCAATTTTTGAGCCCAAATCATGGCATTATCGCCTTCGCGGAGCAGGGCCTCTCGGTCATAGGGATTTTGTGCAAAAAGTGGCTTGAGGACATTCCTAGCTCGGCGAAAATGCGCATTGGGGTCTAAACCGTCATTACCGTACCAAGTCTCAAAACGGGAATACTCTAACAAACCTTGCCGATTCGGGTTGAGAAACAAAAGCTTTCCCCGAAGGGATGTCGTGTAGGAAGAGGGGTGAGCCGGATCTTCGGCTAACAGTTTCAGGACTAGCACATAAAACTGTCGTGCCGCCGCCCGTTTCTCAGACAGTTTTTGTTCGAGTTCGGCGTCCTTCAGTCCTGGAGGCAAGGGCTTAAAAAGCAGGGAGAAGCGTTCGTCCAGCTTTCTTCGGTCAGAATCGGATTCTGGCTTAATGGTAGGCTGAAGTAGTTCTAGGTACTTTCGCTGGGCACGTGCGTAATCCCCCTGGTCTTCAAACGCGCGCGCATATTGAAAAAAGCGGTCTTGAGCTGGCCAGTAATAGTACGCTTGATCAAAGAACTCGTCAGCTTGACGACTGTGGTCCGCACGAATCGCGGCAAGACCTCGGTTGTACAAATCCTCGGCCCGAAAGGGTCGCCAGAGAAAATTCCAAAATAAAAGGATCAATACGGCAAGGACCACCGTCGCGGCCAACGAGATTTGAAAAATCGGGCCCGTTACCGTCTTGATGTTGTACCAAAGAGAAGCCTGCTGAGCGGCTAAAGCTTCACCCGAGCCTTTTTCATACCCAGAAGGCACCGAGATTTTTCTGCCCAGGATTTTCCCTACAGCTACGGCGAGAGCTCTGGTGGAAGCCCCTCCTGTCAGAAGCTTAACCACTCGGTTGAGCTCTTCCAGGGTGACTTCCTTTTCACCGATCAGCTCTTCAATCGCAAGTTTAAGGTCAAGCGGTTGACGTGCCAGAGTCTGTTGCAAGGCGGCAAATTCTTCTTCAGATAAAGAAAGTGTCTTCTGTGCCGCTTCAATTTCTAGATCAATGGACGTAGCAGGATTCAAAAGGTCGCTATCGTAATGGTCAAAGGAGGTAATGCCGAATTGTGTCTCGAAATCACCAAGCGGGAATTCGTCCGCCTCCCCCTTTTCATCAAACGCTTCGACGTCTTCTTCTTTGGTTTCAGCAAAACCTGAAAGTTCTGAAAAATCGGCGTTGTCAAAGTTGAAATCTTCGTTGAAACCCTCAGAAGGGCTAGCTTCGTCAAACAAGGACTCATCAAAGTCTTCGATACCGCCGGTATTCTTGGTGGGCGGGGCGGTGATTTCGACAGGAACGCCAAAATCGTCTTCGGCTAACAGAGCATCCAGATTGCTAAGCGCTAAGGATTCATTGGTGGGTTCTTGAGTGGGTTCCTCAAAAGTTTCAGACTCCTCAAAGTCTAAGGGTTCACTGAGCTCTTCTGGTTCGGCAAGTTCCTCGGGCTCGACGAGGTCTTCCAGTCCAGGGACAGTTGCGGGCCCCAGCAAGGCATCCAGGTCAGCCAGTTCTGAACCTGAATACTCGGGTAAGGGAGCATCGAAGAGATCCGCCAGACCATCATCCACAGCTGGCTCAGCTTCTTCGAGAGGTTCAAGCGTCTCGGCTTCATCCCGTGGTGCCACGTCTTCTGCCAGGGGCATCCCCCCCAGTAAATCCTCTAAACTTTCGCCCAGAGCTTGAGGTGGAGAAATTTCTTCGGGAGGCAAGCCTTGTGCCGCTCTCAGGTCGTTTTCGCCAGCGAGTGCTTGAATTTGAGATTTAAAGTGTTCTATGGCGTCAATCGCTGGCATGCTGTTCTTTTTATCGGAAAGAAATTTCTCAGAGTGAGCTGAAGTTCCTTTTCTGTACTAAACCCCAAAGAAAGTTTGTCGAGAAGTATACTAGAAGGAAGAGTTTGATGAAATTGCCTTTCCTGGCAATCCTGCTAGGATTCTTTACCGTTTTAAACTTAAAAGCCGAGCCGCAAGCGTTACCCGACTTAGACATGACCCTCTATTTTCAAATCATTCATTTGACGCATGCCCAACCGCCGAGGATTTTTGACCGCAAACTTATCCTTACCTATGATGCCGATCCGGGGGCCCGTTATGTCGCCGTGGCTTTTGCTAGTGAACATTACTCCCAACGACACATCTTTTCAAAAAATCAAAATAACGTCTTTTTCTATGTGTACAATCTTCCAGAAAGTGCTCCCCATGAGATGGATTACCGACTGATTGTCGACGGGCTTTGGATTCGAGATCCCGGCAACTTAGACTACCGAAGTGACCCGAATGGGGATTTTTCTTATGTTGTGTTGAACGATGAAGCTATGCCCCATTGGAACAGTCCCGTTCAATTGCCGTACGGAGAGGTCGAATTCCGTTACCGAGGGCAAAGCGGACTGCGCATAGCAGTCCTGGGGAATTTTAATGATTGGGACCCTTACCAAGACTATTTACAAGAGGAGCCGGGACGTCCTGGTGAGTACAGTTTGCGACTTTCCTTGCCGCCCGGCAAGGTGATTTATGCTTATCAAGTGGGGAACCGTACGCGGCTGGACCCTCTCAATCCTCACATTGTCACAGATGACTCGGGTCAGCAATACTCGTTCTTTCAGAATGTCAAGCATCCTGCACCGTCCATTCTCGAAGCAGATTTCAGCCGGAACTAGGCATGCAGGACATTCCCCCTCTGGAAGAGGCTCTGGCTCGAAAGCGCCATCTGCCCGGGTTCATAGACTTAACGGATTCCCGTTTTCATCAAAACGGCTTTGTTCCACCTTTTGACGTTATTCGAAACGCTTTCGAAGAATACGCTCAGCAACCGGTATATAACCCAGACAGTCGTGGCCGACTGGGAACTCGTCAAACCCTCAGCCGCTTTTATCAGGACCACGGCTTTGAGCTGACCTCTGAAGACGTGCTATTGACGGCCGGAACTTCAGAAAGTTATCGACACTTATTTCAGCTTTTTTGCCCCCCCGGCGGTACGATTGTCCTTCCTCGACCCGGGTATCCGTTGTTTGAACATTTGGCAGCAGAACGGCAAACCTCGTTTTATGACCTGACCTATTCCCGTTCCTGGCAAATTGAGCCAGCATCCTTAGACGCGATTCCCCAGGCGAACTTGATCGTTCTCATTAGTCCCAACAACCCTACGGGAGCTTGTCTTAATGCCGAAAGTCTTGAGGCAGTACGAAAGTTCTGTCGACGGACAGGGGCCTTTTGGATCAGCGATGAAGTCTTTGACCTCTTTACTGGAAAGGAAACACTCCTTCGCCCCGGCCGTGAACTCAAAGAGCTGGCGGGGTTTACGCTCAATGGCATCTCAAAGCGCTTTGCTTGCCCCGATTGGAAACTCTCCTGGATTGCCATGACAGGCCCCGAACCGGTGCGGCGAGAACATGCCGAAGCCCTTGAGTTTATCAATGATCTGTATTTAACCGCCACGTCTTTTAGCCAAGTCTTAGCAGAACACCTTTTTCGAGAACTTCCGCCCTACCAACAGCTATGGCAGTC
>JAJXWL010000107.1 GCA_021781625.1 bacterium | reverse complement strand
TCCCTTGCTGGAGAGCTTGCCAGTATCATCATACTGTTGAAAGCTCACATCCTTCAACCGCCATTCTTTAAGGGCATCGTAGGTCTCGATTTTCTGCCCCTGAAACTCGTACTGAACTTTGCCGTCTTTGATGTTCTTCTCGACAAAGTTGGTCATTACGGTCTGCGGGATTTGATTGGGGTCCTTGACCCCCCAATCTTCATACTTGAAGGAACAAGAGGCCAACAAAAAAAATCCCGTGCAGACCATTACCCTGAGCATACGTTAGCCGTGTTGAGCCGCCGCCTCAATAAAAGCACGGAATAAAGGTTGGGGGCTCGTCGGGCTGGAGGTAAACTCGGGATGAAATTGGACCCCAGTGTTCCAGGGTTGTCCTGGCCATTCCACCGATTCAACCAAGGTGCCGTCTGGGGTAAAACCTGAAATCTTTAAACCGGCCTGGGTAAGACTGTGGCGGTACGAGTTAGAAAACTCATACCGGTGCCGGTGGCGTTCCCAGACAACTTCTTGACCGTAGGCAGAACGAATGAACGTTTCTGGCTGGGTGTGGGTAGCACTTCGCCCTAAACGCATCGTACCGCCGAGCTTGGTGACTCCCTCTTGCTCTTCCAGCAAGCTAACCACAGGATGAGGAGTCTTTTCATTGAATTCTGTTGAGTTCGCTCCCTCTAAGCCTAAAACATGCCGAGCAAACTCAATCACCATGATCTGCATTCCCAGACATATTCCCAAATAGGGAATGCGGTTTTCACGGGCGTACCGTGCCGCAATAATCATGCCTTCAATTCCGCGTTCGCCGAAGCCTCCGGGAATGAGAATGCCGTCGACGCCGGCAAAGACCTCATCCGGTACCGAGCCTTTCTCAAGCTTTTCCGCATCGATACGAACAATTTTCACCTTGACGCGGTTGCCCATCGCGGCATGTACCAGCGACTCATCGACGGACTTGTAGGTGTCGTGCAAGTCGATATACTTACCGACCATAGCAATGGTCACCGTCTTTTCGGCATTTTTGTAGCCTTCGACCATGGAGCGCCAGTTTTCAAGTTCGGCTTCACGGAGTTCCATACCCAACTTGCGAAGGACAATTTCATCCAGCTTTTGCTTATGATAAATCAGGGGAATCTCATAAATCGTGGTGTTGACATCCATGGCCGAAAGAACCGAATCGAAGCTCACATTGGTGAAGCTGGCGATTTTTCGTCGCATGGACTCCTCGAGTTCTCTTTTGGCACGGCAGAGGAGAACGTCGGGTTGAATACCGATTTCTCGTAACTCTTTGACGGAATGTTGGGTGGGTTTGGTTTTGAGTTCGTCACCGGATACAGCGGGGACCAAGGTTAGGTGAACAGAAAGTACATTTTCGCGTCCGAATTCATGGATACATTGACGTGCTGTTTCCAGAAAGGGAATGGATTCAATATCCCCCACGGTGCCACCGACTTCGACAATTGTGATGTCGATGTCGGGTAAACTGCCCATTCGGACGATTTGGGCTTTGATTTCGTCGGTAATATGGGGAATGACCTGGACCGTACGACCTAAATACCGGCCTTCTCGTTCTTTATTGATAACGGTTTGGTAGATTTGCCCTGTGGTGATGGAGTTGGCTTTGCTGAGAGGGGATTTGGTAAACCGAGCATAATTGCCCAGGTCAAGGTCGGTTTCGGCCCCATCATCTGTGACGTAAACTTCACCATGTTGGTAAGGGCTCATGGTGCCAGCGTCCACATTTAAATAAGGATCAATTTTGATCATTGCGACCCGATAGCCGCGGCTTTCCAAAAGCGTACCTAACGACGCCGCCGCAATGCCTTTTCCTAAGCTTGAGCAGACGCCACCCGTGACGAAAATGTATTTCTTCATGGGATTTTATTATCCCACAGTCGTCCGATCCCTGTCAACAAAGGACATCAAAAGTGAAGTGTGGGCACGAACGGGAAGGTTCATCAGAACGGCAAGGACTAAACCGTCGCCAGGGCGTAGTTCAAGAAAGCCTGGGAGGTTTTTCTTTTGATACAGAAGCCGACAAGTCAGTTCCCCCCGGGGTGAAATGGAGAGAAAAAGAGCCTCGGGAACGTAGCCGTTGGTGAGTAAAAGGTCGACAAGAACTTGAAAAACACGGTCATTGCCTGGGGTATGTTTTGCCAGACGAAGCAGTTCGACTGCATCTAAGGTGTCTAAATCCACATAAAGTTTCTTTTGGTCAGGACTTATCAGCTCTGCATACGATACCTGGTCAGCTTCACTCCAGGCTAACGCTGTCAGGCTCAGATCGACAAACTCTGGAACCGTCATTTTTTCCCCTCAAGGAAAGTCTAACGCACGTTCAGAGTTTTTTCCGTTCCGCTTTTTCTTGACTCGGTGTAAGTTGACACCTAGACTCTAGAATAAGAAAGGGATGTGATGTCTGACGTTGTGACGGACAGTTTATTTGAGAAATACCGTAACCTCATCTACGATGCTAGCGGGATCACTTTCTCTGCCTCTAACCGCCCTATATTAGAGAGTCGACTTCGAGAACGGGTCCGTTTGGCGAAATTGGAAAATGCAGGGGCCTATTTCGACCTCCTCCAAAGAAATCCTGAGGAAATGAAGGCTTTTTTAGACGCGGTCACAACAAACTTAACGCGATTTTTTCGAAATCAGCCGCAGTTTGATGCCTTAGAAAAAGCTATTTTGCCAGATTTAGTCCAATTCAAACGAAAAAAGAACCTCGAACACAAAGTTCGTGTCTGGAGTGCCGGTTGCTCTACCGGTGAAGAACCTTACTCTTTGGCCATGGTTCTAAAAGACAAATTGCCACCAGACTTTTCCTTTGATATCGTGGCTTCTGATTTGAGTTTAAAATCCTTGATGACAGCTCAACAGGGCTTTTACCCCGAGTCTAAACTTCAAGGGATCCCTGCGCCATACCTGACGCGTTTCTTTTCAAAAAGTGCGGATGGGTACCAAATTAAAGAGGAATTAAAGGCGAGAATCAAGTTTGACTATCATAACCTCAAGTTTGATTCCGGACAAAGAAATTTGGATATTGTTTTTTGTCGCAATGTATTGATCTACTTTGATGAAGCAGCGCAAAAAAATGTTGTGGAAAGATTTTGGCAATCCATGACCAATCACGCCTACTTTTTTATTGGTCATAGTGAGTCATTGTTTGGAATGAACACCGCGTTCAAGTTCCTTAAGACAGATTGGTCTGTGCTGTATTCTAAGATTCTTGAGTCCTAAGGTAGAGGAAGCGGGCATGAATGGGAAAATTGACGTATTGATTGTGGATGACTCTGCCTTGATGCGGAACTTAATTGGCCGTATCGTCGAGAGTGCCCCTGACTTAGCTGTGGCGGGGAAGGCCATGAATGGCTCCTTTGCTCTTCAGAAGATCCCATCTCTAAATCCCGACATCATCATCCTCGATTTAGAAATGCCGGAAAAGAACGGCATTGAATTTTTAAAGAAACGTCGAGAGTTGAAATGGGATGTCCCGGTGATCATTTTATCCTCGATTGCCCGTCGCGGGGCTGAAATTACCATGGAAGCCCTCAATCTGGGCGCTTCTGACTTTATCAAGAAACCGTCTGGCTCGGTGAGTGAAGATATTCATTTGGTCGGAGATCACTTGATTGAGCTGATCCGGGTCTATGGGGGGCGTTATCAGCGAAGCAAGGGGCTGACTCGCTCAGACGTGCGGCCCGAAGTTCGTTTTGAAGGACGTTTAGAGGTGCGGTCAGAGCCTCGTGAAGTGAAGCCAGAACCTTCGCGTGAGCATCGTCCCGAAAGTCGACCACCAGTTCTTCCACCTGTCATGCGTCCCCATTCCGATTTGCATATCCTGGCTATTGGCATCTCTACGGGGGGGCCGAATGCCTTGCGAACGGTCTTTGCCGCGTTGGAAGCGGATTTTCCTTTGCCAATTGTTGTAGTTCAGCATATGCCGGCAGGGTTTACGGCTGAATTTGCCCGTTCCTTAGATAAAATTTGTCCATTAGAAGTAAAAGAAGCCCAAGAAGGGGACCTGGTTCGCAAGGGGCGGATCTTGATCGCTCCCGGTGATTTCCATCTTGAGGTGGAACGAAAAAGCCTAGCCACCGTTGCTCACCTTCAGCAACAGGACCTGTGCAATGGTCACCGCCCTTCTGCCGGAGTGCTGTTCCGCTCTGTAGCTCGTCATTTTGGGTCTCAAGCCATGGGTTTAATCATGACGGGGATGGGACGGGATGGTGCAGCTGAACTGGGTGAAATTCACCGAGCTGGTGGTTTAACCTTGGCCCAAGATGAAGCATCTAGTGTGGTGTTTGGTATGCCCCGCGTCGCCATAGAACTGGGTCATGTGGAAAAGATTGTTGGCTTGTCTGAAACTGCGGCCGTCTTAAATAAGCTGGCCAAAGAGCTGGCGGCGAGGGCAGTCTAAGTAGACGTCGGTTTTACGGGGCATGACTGTGTAAAGGGTTCAAAGGTCACGACTCGATTGTTCTCTAACTCCATAAAAACACCTTCGACGACGAGTTCCTGCCAAGAGGGTTCACTTTTTAAGGGTATGCCAGTTTGTAAGCGTTGAAGTTCCCTTTCGGGAAGAAAGCCTCCTATCGAAGCTCGGCTACCGGTGCGCCCTGCATCCGTTAGGTAAGCACAACCTTGGGCGTTCAGGTAGGCGTCGGCTGTGGCGACCTTAGCATGACTTCCTATCAGGACGGTCGCTTTGCCCTCCACGTGTGCCCAGAGGGTTTGTTTCTCAGCGGTGGTAGCGGCGTGAAAATCCACGAAGAGGGGGATGTTTTGGCCGGCTAGTCGTTCAAAAACTCGGTCAAAGGCTTCGAAAGGTGAAGAGGGATTGAGGCGGTTCCAACCGGCTTGACCCAAGAGGCTGAGAAAGGCCAGGGTTTGGTTCTCCAGCTTCAATAGTCGCCAGCCCCGACCTGGAGCTTCTGAGGGCAAGTTTTCTGGACGCAAAAGAAAGCGTGCCGTGGTTAACAGAGGATGAACATCTTTCTTGTAAAAGGCGCAATCGCCGAGGGTGATAACTTGCAGACCGAGACTTCGCAGAGTATGGGCATGATTCAAACCCAGGCCAAAACCACCGGTCACACCGTCACCATTGCCCCAAAGGACCTCGGGACTGTACCTCAACTTGAGGTCTTCTAGCGTGTGGCGCAACGCGAACAACCCCGGTTTACCGACGATTTCGGCAATGTATACAAGGCGCATAATTTTCCTTTCAGCTTCGAAAGTTTTGCGTAAAGTTTCGCGTCAAGATAACTGAGATGAACGCTTTCGGAAAGGCTCTCGCGGTATTATATTGGATGAGGGAGCGTTGCTCCTCAGGGCGCCTTTGAGGGCCCACAAGAACCTGCCGTAAGGAGGTTGCCATGATCAAGGACAATAAATTCCCTTTCATGGACCTAAATAAATTCCTGGACGAAGTTTTTGGCCAGGTGGAAACTTGGAACGAGAAGTTCCGCTCAGAGATGGAGAAGGGCTGGGGTTTTGGAAAAGGCCTGGCGGAAGGCTTAGACTTTTATCCTGCCTATTCGTACCCCCCGACCAATGTGTACTTGACTCAGGACAAAGCTTTGGTGTTTGAGATGGCTTTGGCTGGGTTTGAGCAAGAGGATTTGGAGCTGTCGTTTGTGGGGGATTATATGGTGTTTTCAGCCAGGACCCAGGTGCTGGAGGATGAGCCGGATGTCCGCTATCTGAAGCATCGACTTAAACTCAAATCCATTGAAAATCAGAAGTATTATGTGCCAGCTGATAAGTTTGACCAGTCGCAAGTGGCGGCAACGTTTAAGAATGGCCTTCTGAGGGTGGTGGTTTCACCCAAAGATGCCCCGACACCGAAAACTGGCATCAAGATCGATATTCAGTCCTGACTTGACAGAGGCCCCAATTTCCTTTAATTTGGGCCCACTGCCCAGGTGGTGAAATTGGTATACACGCTAGTTTCAGGTACTAGTGCCGCAAGGTGTGGGGGTTCGAGTCCCCCTCTGGGCAATGATTGGTAAGTCCTTCCTTGGGAAGGACTTTTTTTTTTTGCCATTTGTCTTTAGGGCTCACCTAATTCACCCTTGCTAGACGTAAAGTTAATGCGGTAGCAGATCGTGTTAAGTATTAGGCCAATGCACCGGAGGTTCAGCTGGCGATATCGACGCTGTTGATTTTGGAATATGAATCAACTTTGAAGAAAGTTCTTGTGCCAGATGTGCTTAGTTCCGGAGAAATTGATGATTTATTGGATTTCATTTGTTCCATTGGAATTGAGGCAAAGATTTTTTACTTATGGAGACCTTACCTGAAGGATCCGTACGATGATCACATTCTTGAACTTGCTGTAGCAGCGGGAGCCAAATACGTCGTTAGTTACAATCGGAAGGACTTTCAAGGCATTGAGCGTTTTGGGATTGAGGTTGTCGGGCCCCGCAAAATTCTGGAATTATTTGGAGGAGAAAAATGAGCACGCTGAGCATTAGGCTACCGGACTCTTTACACGAAATGATTAAGAGAGTGTCCAAAGACGACAATATCTCGATCAATCAATTCATTGCCTCTGCCGTCACCGAAAAAATCACAGCACTTGAAACGGAAAGTTACCTTAAGAGTCGCGCGAGCAGAGGTAATCGGAAGAGATTTTCAGAGATTCTCTCAAAGGTTCCTGACGTTCCGGCCGAGAGGTTTGATGAATAGGAATTGCAACTAACAAAGTTTGTGTGCCAGGTGGAAGAAAACCGGGCCGAGAA
>JAJXWL010000106.1 GCA_021781625.1 bacterium | reverse complement strand
GCAAACGCCACTTGGGCCGCCGTATTTGCCCCCACAGTTTGGCGGCTATTCAACTGAGATAAGACTTGGGCGAGGGCTTTGACCGCTTCAGGTTCTGAAAGTCTCGCTAAGGCAAAAGCCGCATTGCCCACATCGTCAAAATCAGCTTGGGGGTCAAGCCAAGAAGACAAAATCGACTTTAACGGAGATAAAGCTTCATGGGGAACAGAGGCTATGTGGGATAAGTCCACCAACGCCAATTTTCGAAGGTGCGTCACAATGTCTTGTTGAAGATCATCGTTGGTTTGTAAATCCAAAGCAGCCTTCAAGGCCGCAGAAGCCGCCGTTGCCCGGAACGTGGCATCAGAACTCTTTTGGGCCAGTTGAAACGCCGTCAGGCGCGTCGAGGGGTCAGCATCAGTTTGAAGAACTGTCAACAAAGATTGGTTATAGTCTTTTGTTAATAAAGGTAACGACTGTAAGGCCACCTCGCGCACATGGCTGGCCGGCGAATACCAGGAGGCCGTCGCCCGTACAAAATCAGGAAAAGCCGTTGTGGCTTTTAAAGAGGTCAAGGCTTTCAGCAAGGCTAACGCCTCAGCTTCTCCCGCGGCATTGGGTGTAAACCCTGCATTGAGAGCTTTTAATTCGATAATCATGTCGGGAACCGCCTCTGTCGCTTGATCGGCGGCTAAGGCTGTCCAAACCACAGACTTCAAATTCGTATTATGGTATTCAGCGGGCAACCGTCGCAACACGGGGATGGCAGGGACATAGTGCCGGGACCCCAGTTGCTCACACAACCACATTGCCGTTTCTGTTTTGGCATGAACCTCGTCATCACTTCCTAATTCAATATTGGCAGCATCTGTCAGCAAGAGAGCCTGATAGAGAAAATCATTGGGCAACTTGTTCAAAGGTTTGGCTTCTAACCACGCCAATCTGTCTTTGACGGGAATTTGCTCAAAAACCGAAAAAAGATTTACGGTTTGGGCGGAGGCTGTTCCACTTAGGGCTAAACCACAAAGGATCACGAAGAGTAAGGCTCTCATACTTCTATTATGGAACGCTTCAGCGTAAATGAAAAGACAAAAAAAAACCGGCAATCGAAGACGATTGCCGGACAACCTGCCACCGACCAGAATCGAACTGGTGACACGTGGATTTTCAGTCCACTGCTCTACCAACTGAGCTACAGCGGCGATAGCAGGGGTGTTTTTAACATAACCCTAAAAAAATGTCCAGTAGTTTCCAGTTTTTTTTCTTTTCCTGTGCCCAAAACAGTCTTTTCCCGCTACATTAGCCCCATGCCGTCTCAGATTTCTCATATTCTTCATGGCTTGGCCTGCTTAAAGGTTTTGCCGGAAGCCAAGCAAAATTTGATTTCTCGTGGTGCGTTTTTCCTCGGTTGTCAAGGGCCGGATATTTTTTATCACAATCAGAGAACCAGACCTTCGGGTTTGGTCTATGGGACTCGTCTTCATCGCAGTGGCTGGGGAAAGTTTTGCGCCGAACTGGCACGGCAAGGCCTACGCTTAGGGTGGACGACAACCCATCCCGCCTATAGTTTTTTAGCAGGCTGGTCGGTACACGCGTTTTTAGATCGGGAATTGCACCCCTTCGTGGTCTGGCACGCGGGCTGGCGAGAACCAGCTGACCCGTCTACCCGCATCTTAGCCCGTTCCCATGCTTTTTTTGAACGCATCTTAGACGTCTTGCTTTATGAAAGCCAAATGCACGAGAATTTGTTTCACTGTAGCTGGATGTCAGAACTCGCCTCTCCGGAAAGTTTTTCACAAGACTTTTGGGCGGCTATGTCTCAAAGCCTCTGGAGAACCTACCCCGGACCCTACGGCTTAGAAGATATTCCTCCGCGAGTCCGCAATGCCTTAGCGGACACGGTAGGCTTCTTACAGCACACCGATCCCCGCGATGAGCAAGCGGCCCGGGAAGCCGCGTTAAGTGACCGTGCCGCAGAAGCACAAAACTCTGCGACGCCGCCTCGCATAGCCTTTTTTCATCCTGTCATTTTGCCACCAGCTGACTACCTTAACCGTCAACATAGGATCTGGCGGCATCCGGTAACAGGAAAAGAAAGGACGGAAAGTGTGGAAGAGTTATGGCAAAAGGCAACAGAACAGGGTCAAGAAGCCTTAAAAGCTCTCGACGAGCTCTGGGAAGCCCCCTCCGAGGAACAAGAAAAACTCCTTGGTGCCTGGGAATCCCTTTTAGGTAATGGCAGTTTAAACTTACCCGGAGAAGACGGGGCCCCCAACGGCCCCCAATTTTGCCAGCCGCTAGACTTTGCTCATCTTATGGAGCTTCAACGCCGCTATTTTTTGAAAGAGTAGAGTCTACCTCTTTGATGACGTGGCGAGCTTCCTCGCGCCATTGTAAATAACCTTCAGCCTCTAGTTGATTGAGGACCCCAAGAAGAGGCTTGCGCGAGCACCCCAACACCTCTTTAACTTCGACGATCTTCCAGGCTGTGCCTAAGCGGCCTGGACCACAGAGCCGGTGACGAATTTCCGCCCAGGCTTCGAGCCCATAAACCCAAGGGGATTCGGTTAGTACGGCTAAATCCATCCGAACGAGTTGAAGCAGGGTCAAACGGAGCAGATCGTCGGTCATGGTGGACAAGTCCATTCCGGCAATCCCTTGGGCGTCAAGGCGGCGAAGGATTCCTTTGGCTAAAGGAGACAAAAACGCTTCGGGTGAACCAACGGGCAAAAACCAATCGTCTTTTTTTCTCAACTGACCGCTTTGGACCAGCCTGAAGGCCAAATACCGAAACACGGGGTCAGGAAGCGACATACGTTCCTTTAAGACGGCCTCGTCGAGACCTCCCGGTTGAGCGCAGGCATTACGCATCTTTTTGGTAAAGTGGTCAAAGGCCTTGCGCATCACGCGCACCCCTTGTTCCCCTTCGGCTTCTTCAAATTCTTCCTCCCACAAAGGTGGAGGAAGCACAGTCCAACCATTGACACGAAGGTTGACCGAATAAAGGGCCTTCGTGGAGGGCTGACCTGGAAAACGAAAAGTTTTGGTCAAATAATCGGCAAGGTCGCGGGCTGTCACCGTTCCCGCTGTCAAAAGCACGGTCTCAAGGGTTTCCCCTTTGTCATTTTCTAAAAGGTAGGTCGCGCCAATCAAACAGGGAAACTTTCGTTCTGAACTCACCGTGGCCAGAAATTTTCCTGAGGGGGCATCCACCCATTTGAGTTGAACCGCTACGCCTTCTGGGTCAAAAAACACGCCTTTGAGCCTAAGCCCAGTCTCTTTCAGACGGCGATTTTGAGCCCCTAAAGGCACCAAATACGCTTTGCGTTCGTAACTTACGGGCCAAGCGGCGTCGTAGAGTCGACGTCCCGCCTGCATGACTTTTTCGGGCACACCTTTAAACTGGAATGCTTGCTTTGCCGCCTCGCGATGGACAGCCCGCACTTCAAGCCAACGGCCGCTTTCGAGGATAGCCAGGTCGGCCAAACGAAATTCAGGGCCCTCAAACTCAAAATCGACCCAATAAAGCTTATCTTCAGGGTGCTTTTTATACGGTTGGCTAGTAAGGCGAACAAAGGGTAATGTAAAGGACGGGGCGGCAATCTTAGACATGAAAACAGGTCACTCCTTACCCCCCTGCCGAGACAGTAGGAGGCATGCTATAACAAGATTATGCAAAACTACATTCTAGACGAAATTCTTGCCATTGCCAACCAAGCAGCCCTTGAGGCCCAAAATGTTCAAATGGATGGGTGGAAAAATGGCACCCAAGTACGAAGCAAGGGAGACCCCCACGACCTGGTCACAGCCGCAGATGTAGAAGCAGAACGGCGGATCGCTTCGGTCATCCGAGACCGTTTTCCTGATCACAACTTTCGCGGCGAAGAAGCCGGTAATGCCGGCCGAGTCAGCGACTGGGAATGGCTGGTAGACCCGATTGATGGCACAACCAACTATGCCCGGGGGCTAGCCTACTTTAGTGTTTCAATCGCGGCCGTCTACCAAGGTCGCACGGTCGTCGGTTTGGTAGCCAACCCTGTGCTAGGCGAAACCTTTACCGCTATCGAAGGCCGTGGCGCCTTTTTAAACGGCGAACGCCTTCAAGGCCCCCGAGCCACCAGCTTTGACGAAGCCTTAATGATTACCGGTTTCTACTACGATCGCGGAAAAAATATAGATCAAACCTTAAGCATGATCCGCCGTTGGTATCATCGGGGTTTTATGGGGTTACGTCGCCTGGGTTCAGCCGCCTTGGATTTATGCTACCTCGCCGCAGGTCGCGCCGACGGTTACTTTGAAGTTGGCTTGAATGCCTGGGACTTTGCCGCAGGGGAATTCATCGCTCGTCAGGCGGGGGTGGTCGTCACCGATGGCGAAGGAAAGCCCCTTCCCCATGCCAAAACCACCATTCTGGCCGGCACCCCAGAAGTCTGGCGCACACTCAAAGAAGACTGGGTTGAGGTCCAAAAACTGCCATGAAAACTGCCTTTTTGCTGGTATTTCTTGCTGTAACGACTATCGCGATGGCCCAGAAGCCCGAAGCCTCCCCTGTCGTATGGGGGGACAGTACGGCTTCGGGAGGGCAAATTGTTCGTTGGAGCAAAGGGGCCGTCACCGACTTGACCCCCCTCGGGCAAACGTGGCGGCTCTGGGGAGCCCGCCTCCTACCGGCGACTAAAGGTTCAAAAGCCCCGGTGGAATTGTGGGGTGCCGTCAAGGTTCCACAAGGTTGGAAGATTTGGAAAACCCTTCTGGAGCCAGAGGCCACTCACTTGCGGCCCCACCCCCAGCCTCGAGTTTTTGACGACCTCGTAGCCATGGAGAGTTCGGGAGCTTATACGGCCTTGGTCACGGACAACGCCCAGGGGCCTCAGCTTTTTGTTGTTTCGTCTCAAGGCACACGCGAATGGGCCTGGGGACCAAATGTGACCCTGACTGGAGTCGCCGTGCGGCCTGACGGCCAAGTTGCCACTGTCGGGTATCGTCAAAACGGCTCGGGCTGGCTCAATGCCCAGCCGTTTTTGTGGGTAAATGGCAACCAGGTCCCTGCGCCAGAGGGGTGGCGGGGACTCCTAAACAACGTACTGGCAGGACCCAAAGGCTTTCAAGCTGTAGGTCGTGGCGGCCCTGGGACACAGGAACCCGTACAAACCCTTTGGTTTGACCAGGGGCACTGGCTGACCTTAAAGCTCCCCTCAGATGGAAACTTTGCCGAGTTTCTTGGGGTTCTGACCCCCGCTCAAAAACCAACCAAGACAAAATCCCCCCAAGCCGCTTCGGACCTTCAACCCATCCTATTCGGGGCCTTGGCAAAACGAGACCCCCAGCACCCGGGGAGGTTACAACCCTGGCGCTGGCAAAAGGGAAAGGTCAGTTTTTGGGATACGGGACTCCAACTCTTAGCCTATGGTCCCGCCAGTTTTGGGACTTCCGCTTGGGTTTGTGCAGAGTTTCAAACCGAACAAGGACCGGAGTGGCGACTTTGGGACGGAGTCGGCCACGGTACCCCCCTCAAAGGCTGGCCACAACACGCCGTGCCCCGAGCCCTCACCCTAAACGAACCTACTCCGCATTGACATTTGCTCTGTAGCGTTCATACTTTAGATTTTAGGTGGCTTTTCATGAAACATCAGCACCCCCAGAACGATTCACGCTCAGCTCTGCTTCGCTTAAGTGCCGCAACCGCACTCAACTTGGGGATCACCGCCGCTGAAGTTATCGGCGGGGTACTTTCTGGCAGTCTGGCCCTCTTGTCAGACGCTTTGCACAACCTTAGCGATTCTTTGTCGCTGATTTTAAGCGCCGTGGCACAAAAACTATCCGGCCGATCCCGAAACCGACGCAAAACCTTTGGTTATCAAAGAGCTGGCATCCTAGCGGCCCTGATCAATAGTGTTATTTTGATTGCGGTTTCGATCTTTTTACTGCAAGAAGCCTTGGTCCACTTATTTACCCCTCAGCCCGTTCAAGGGGTTATCGTCTTATTTACTGCGGCATTTGGTTTGGCTGGCAATCTCATTTCTGCTCTTTTTTTACACCATCACGCCCATGACAATCTGAATGTTCGTTCTTCTTTTCTCCACCTGCTCGCCGATACCTTAGCCTCGGCGGCGGTCTTGGTAGGCGGCGTGGTCATCATCTTGACGCACTGGTTTTGGCTTGATGCCGTGTTGTCTCTGGCCATAAGCTTGTTCATTTTTACAGAGGTCTACCGTCTGTTAAAAACAACGATGAATATCCTGATGCAGGGCGCCCCTCAAGGATTCAATATCGCCGAACTGGAAGCGGCGGTCCGTAAAATTCCCCAGATTTTCAACATTCATCACGTCCATGTATGGTCGTTGGATGAGCACGAACAATTTCTCGAAGCCCATCTCAACTTCACTTCCGATTTACCTATTTCACAAACCCACGCGGTAGTTGCTGAAGTTGAACGTCTCGTTAAAGACCAATTTCAAATTACCCACACCACATTTCAAGTCGAATACGAATGCTGTCCGGGCTTGGGTGCCATCGTCGAGGAAGCCCGCTAGATGGATTTGTTTACGAGCTTTCCCGATTTAGATCGTACAGACCGAACCCTGTGGCAGGCTCTTTCGCCCATCCGGCCTCTCAAATTGACTGCGGGCCGACTGTTACTCAGTGAAGGGGCCACTTGTGCGGGTGTGCCTTTTGTCCTAGCTGGCTCATTACGTTTGTTTAAAACCTCTGAAACGGGCCGCGAGATCACACTTTACCGCGTTGAAGCCGGTGAATCTTGTATTCTTTCGACCACCTGTATTTTATC
>JAJXWL010000105.1 GCA_021781625.1 bacterium | reverse complement strand
GGGAATCAGGTATTCTTCCTCCGGTACTTCTCCCTTGTGGCCATAGGTCATTTCACTTTCCAAGAAAATCACCGGGTTGTTGTCGCGGATGGCTGTTTTCAAAAGACCTTTCGCGTCGTAGGGCGTTGCCGGGGCCACGACCTTGAAGCCGGGAACATGCACAAAGTACGAAGCAAAACTCTGACTGTGTTGACTGGATAAATATTCTGCAGGACCGTTGGGCCCGCGAATGACCAGAGGCACTTGAAATTGACCGCCGGACATATACCGGTACTTCGTCGCGTTATTGATCAGCTGATCAATGGCCAATAATCCAAATTGGATGGTCATCCACTCGACTACGGGACGGACTCCGCCAAACGCGGCCCCTACCCCTAAGCCGGTAAAACCCAGTTCCGTAATGGGCGTATCTAGCACCCGCTCGGGACCATACTTATCCAGCAAACCTTTGGTAACTTTATAAGCTCCATCGTATTGGGCAACTTCTTCGCCCATAATGACCACATTGGGGTCACGAGCCATTTCTTCGTCGAGAGCTTGCCGAAGCGCCTCTCGGATGGTAATCATGGCCATGTTTTCTCCTTACTCTTGAGGGTGGTTACGCGTACAGGTCCGCTTGGATTTCTTCCCTCGGGGGTTCCGGACTGTTTTCGGCGAACTCAACCGCCTGGGCCACGGTTTCTTTGGCCTTTTTATCGATTTCTTTGTACTCTTCTTCTGTCAGGAGTCCCGCTTCTTCCATACGCTTTTTCAGCAGGAGAATAGGATCTTGCTGAAGGTAAGCTTCGGTTTCTTCTTTGGTACGATACTTGGCAGGGTCTGACATCGAGTGTCCCTTGTACCGGTACGTTTTGATTTCTAAAAAGGAGGGCTGATGTTCAGTTCTGGCCAACTCCAGAGCAGCTTTGACCTCTTCGTAAACGGCAATCACATCCATGCCATCGACCATCTTAGAGGGAATCCCGTACGCCTGCCCTTTGACGTAAAGATCTTGGACGGAACTGGCACGCCCCACCGCCGTTCCCATCCCGTACTGATTGTTTTCACAAATAAAAACCACGGGGAGTTTCCATAAGGCCGCTAAGTTCATCGCTTCGTGAAAAGCCCCTTGGTGGATAGCTCCATCCCCAAAGTAGCAAACGGTAGCACCGCCGGTTTTTTTGTACTTTTGTGCAAAGGCAGATCCTGTGGCTAAGGGAATCTGACCGCCGACAATCCCATTTCCGCCCCACATGCCTTTTTCGTAATCAAACATGTGCATGGAGCCGCCCTTACCTTTTGAAACACCAGTGGCCTTACCGTACAACTCCGCCATGATTCGGTTGGGCTCCATCCCTAACGAGATGGCATGGCCATGGTCTCGGTAGCCGGTCAACAGGATATCCGTGCCTCGGAGCATAGCTCGGGCCGCCCCCGAGCAAACAGCCTCTTGACCGTTGTAGAGGTGACAAAAACCTCCAATTTTTTTTAGACCGTACATTTGTCCGGCCTTTTCCTCGAAGCGGCGAATCAACACCATCTCTTCGAGCATAGGGCGCAAGAACGCCTTGTCGTAGGATTTCAGGGGTCGCACAATGCCTCCTAAGATGCGAAAGAAACCTGGGATTTTTCTGCGGTTTTAGGGTTAAAATATTCCGCCGATTCTAAAATCGTTTCCAGACATACCAGCAAGGAAGGGTCCTCGTTGAGTTTCCAAAAGGTCTCGAGGCCCTTTCCTAGTTGTTCCAGGATTTCCCCCTTAAAGCGGGGATTATCAATGACTCGAATAAGACCCCGTAATGAATACACCTCACGAGTTCGTGCTGAGGTAAACAGCCAACTCACGCGGGAATTTTTGGAGATGTCGGCGATTTTAGGAAAGTGCTGTGCGGTAACCGCATACAACAAGCCATCTTTACCGGGGACCAAGGTTGGGGTCATGTAGCGTAAGCTTGGATACCCCTCGGGGTCGGTTGTCGCTAAAATCCCTGATTGGGTGTCTTCGAGCATCAACCGAAATTTTTCCATAAATTCATGTGCTGTCATCGCGCCTCCTGGCCTTCTGTGGTGAATTTTAAGCTTCTAAGGGGAAGATACTCAAAAAACTCCCCAGAAAAAAAGAATTTTCCTTCAACTTTTGGCGTTGTTCCCTCTCGAACAAGGCCCTCTTCTACTCGAAAAATGCCAAGCCCCTCTTTGACGTGACCTTTCCAGCGAAACGGGGGCGTGGAGTCCCACGTCCACTCGGAACTGGCCAAGCGGTCACGAAAACCCTGCTTTTTCTCGTGCCATACTGATTCTGAGATTCCTAAGGCGTCCCAGGGTGTCATTTCTTCAGCCTTCCATCGTTGTTTAAACGCTTCGGTCAACCATCGAGCCGCTTCAAAGGGATCACAGCCCAAATTGGCCACCGGCATAGGTCGGGAGGCTGTCCCCACCCACTCCAACAATTCGCCGGTTGTCCCCAAAACTGACCGTAAATCGTCTAAGCGAGCTTGGCACAACAAGGTGGCATGGTGCAAAACCCTTCCCCCGCGATACGCATAAGCATGCCCCGAGATTTTTCGGGGTGTCGGACCGCTTAGCAAGAGATCGCCTTTGGGACCTACTTCGATAGGGTAACCCCTCTTTCTGAGGGTATCTGCGGCAAAGTCTTGTAAAATTTCCCGTTGATGGCTGTTTTGACCCCATAGAAACGAAAAATTGAGGTTACCCTCATCATGCCACACGGTTCCGCCGCCGGTAGAGCGTCGAATCAAAGGAATACGACGGCTCGAGACTTCGTCCCAACGGACTTCTCGCCAAGGATTTTGATGACGTCCCAAGATCAACGAGGGAAAGTTGCGGTACAGCAACAGGGCAGAGCCCTTCAAGTCTTGCCATAAGAGCTCTTCGGCCGCCAAGTTATCCCAAGGATCTAATCCTGCCAGAGTAATGACCGCTGTTTGTACCGGCATATTACTGATTATTTTAATCGGAAACGAAACTCCTAAGCAACCCGCCTCCTCCTAAGCAACCCGCCTCCATTTAGGATTTTTCACTCAGCTGTGTGGCAAATCCGCCGAAAGAGAAAAGGTATGAAAGTTCTCCTTTTGTCGCGGCCGGGTGATTTTGGCGTCTTGGAAGAGGTCTGGGAAGACCACCCACTTACCTTACCGGTATGGGGCACCCCCCTGTTTCAATGGTTTGATCAATATTTTCGCAGTTTAGGAGCCACGGAACTTCGCCTGGTGTGCCTAGACGGCCCCCATCTCAGTGACAAATCTGAAGCCCTAGCTCAACTCCTCAAGGCTTCGGCCCCCCCCCTGGCTTTGGAAGGAAAATGGTCAATCCGCAGTGCTTTACCCCGTCACGTCACAGAAGTCCTGACTCAACAGAGGCTATTTTGGCAGGGGGAAGAAACTTTGGTGTGGTCGGCGCCGGCCTTGCCGCTCGAAGCGATTTTAGGGGCCAGACCCCCCTCTGGATTTCCCGAGCCCTCAGAGAGCACACGTCCCTGGCTTTTGGATACCGAACAGCGTCTGACGCCCTGGACGGCCTCGGTGACAGCGTCTTTAGCGGGTCCTCGGGACTTCTTCCAAACGCATATGCAGCTCTTGTCCGTAGCCCCACCAAGGTCAACACCGCTAAACGGGGTTGATGCCAAAGCGGTACTGACCCCGCCCCTGGCGTTAGCCGGCGAAATTCACGCCAAAGCGACCAGCCGAGTCGGGCCGCACGCCCTTTTGTGTCCGGGGGTTCGCTTGGATCCGCAAACGAACTTAAGTCATGTCGTCGTGTTGCAACCCGTCAGAATCGGTAAAGGGTTTCAGCTGGACAGTCAAATTATTATCGGCAACACCTTGATCGGACCCGAAGGCTCGCTTACCGTGATTACCGATCAGCATCTGCTCAAATCGCTTCGCTCATCCCCTCCGCACGGGGTTTTTGACGCCAGAGGACCGCGCGGGCAGGAGCCGCCGGAAAAATCTGCGGGCGCTGGTTTTCGGGCCAAGAAGACACCAGGTTTTCCAGTTCGGGAAGGCTAAAGCCCCTTTGAATCGAGAGCCTGCCGTCATAAAAGGCCAAACTGCCGTGGACAAACAATCCAGTAAAAATGGTATAGCCCGCGTAGGCCCAAGTGGAACGCCGCAGGTCATTAAGAAGGTAACCATAGGTCGCCACACGTTCAGCTTCTTCTAGAACTTGAAGCACATCCGGGTAGTCTAAATGGTGGAGCATGTGGTTGGAAAGAACCCAATCTGGTGACACTTCCAGGTGGGCCGCCAAAGAGGTCAGCTCTAAAGCAGAGGCTTTGAATACCTCAATTTCAGGGTAAGCCTGAGATTTTTCACGAGCCCAGGGGATAATTCGGTCGTCAATATCCAGGGCCAGAAAGCGAACCTTCAGTCCTTGACGACGACAGAAGCGGACCAGGGCGCGGTCGATGTCAGCCCCTCCCGCACCTAAATCCCAAAACGTCCACACCCGCTGAGGGTCACGAAGCAACTCGGGGAGAATACAACGACGAAATAAGCTGACTGCCGACGAAAAGAGGTGGTTCAACAAGTCAAACTGATCGATCGTCTTTTTCAGCTTTTTGAGCGAGGCATCGGGTCGATCCATAAGTTCTTCGGTATACAGGCGTTCCCTAACGTCGGGAAAAAAGAAGTCTTTGAGCGAAGTCCGAGTCTTCATGAGGGGATTACCGCCATCAAGGCTGATTCCACGGTGAGGCCGGGCCCAAAAGCACAGGCAAAAACGGGTCCTAAGCGGCCCTTTTCCAATAAGGCTTTCAAAACAAAAAAGATGGTCGCGGAGCTCATATTGCCGTACGAGGCTAAAACCTGATAACTGACGTCGAGAGCCCCTTCTTCCAAGCCCAAAACAGCGGTCGTTTTATCGAGGATAGCTCGGCCACCGGGGTGCACCGCCCACATCAGTTCGTCGTTTTTGGTCCAACCGGCCTGCTGAAACAGTTCGTCCAAAATCGTGGGAATGTTGTGTTCTATCAGACGCGGCACATAACTCGACAGTTTCATATCAAACCCATGCTCACCAATGATCCAGGCCATTTCTTTGTCGCTGCCAGGAATCAGGCGGCTGGCAAAGTCTGACAACTGCAAACGAGGAGTTCCCTCTTCTGTGACCAAGCCCAGATCATCTGTGACCAAAACAGCGGCGGCGCCATCGGCAAATAACGCATTGGCCACGACAGTATCCGGTTCAAAGGTTTTTTGGAAATGCAAAGTACACAACTCCACATCCACAATCAAAACCTTGGCCCCTGGTTGAGATAAACACAGTGACTGTGCCAATTTGAGAGCCGGAAAGGCGGCAAAGCAGCCCATAAAACCCAAGTGAAACCGGTGTACCCCGGGCTCAAGGCCAAGTTCTTTGACGAGGTGGTAATCAAAGCCCGGAGCCGAAAACCCTGTACAGCTTACGGTAATCAGGTGGGTAATTTCGTTCTTTTTCAAGGTCGGAATTCGAGCTAATAACCGTTCTGCGGCTAAGGCGGCTAAGTTATTGGCTTCAACGCAAAAGAGCGCGTTACGGGCCGCCGTCGTCGGTTCGGGTTCCAGCTCTTTGTTACGGGGAAAAAAAGTACGTTCTTCAAGAGGCAGGATAAAATCCGGAAGCACCGAATAGCGGCGCTCAATGGCAGAACCCGCATAAACCTTTTGGATAAAAGAGCGTTTACGCTCAGTGTCGCCCTGAACTTCGAGCATAAAATCTCGGATTTTATTTTGGGGACAAACAAATTCCGGCACAGCTGTTTCGATGCCCACCAAATAAATCGGGCGCGGAGAGGATGAACTCACAAATACTCCTTCAGTCGTGTTACCAGGGGTGAGTCTGGCACGGTTTCCAAGCTTCGGCCGGGAATGGTTTTCATGGCAAAACGGGGGGCCACAACCCCTCGCAGGGGTCCGGTGAGGAACCACGCCAACAGGGCATCTCGAGCCTGAGCCCCCCAGCCGGTGATCGTACCCAACTTCATAGATAAGGCCGCCCGCGACGCCGCTACCTGAGCGGCTTTTTTTCTGACGCGGGTGTACTCGGCCGAGAGGACTTCGAACTCAGACAACGTCAACGCCTTGTCTAATCGAGCGGCTAACAGGGACGCTAAGAACTCGGCATCAGCAAACCCCGTATTCATCCCCTGTCCACCAATGGGGGACATTTGATGCGCACTGTCACCAGCCAAAAAAACCCGCCCAAAGTCATAGCGCGGAGCAACCCAACGGTGAACGCCAAAGGGACTTTGCCAGCCTCGGCGGTTTGGGTCAAGGGCATAACCGGTTCTTTGCAACACCAACTGTTCTAAAAGATCACCCGGTTCTTCAAGGTACGACTCAGTTTGAACGATCCAACGGCGCCAGCCCGGAGCATGAGGAAAGGACTCAACCGCCCCGCCGGGAGTAAAAAATAACCGAGCGGTCCCCCACCCCGTTTCATCAGGGTAATCGGCCATTAAAAAGGAGGCCGGGTACCAACGGGATCGGCGAGTGACTCCCAAAAGCTCTCGGACCGTGCTTCGGGCGCCATCACAACCTACCACGAACTGGGCTTCGGCTGTATTTCCTTGTTGAAACTGAAGCGTTACCCCTTCAGGGGTGCTTTGAAACCCCGAAAGACCTTGCGAACGGTGGATTTTTACCTGGGGAAGTTGTGCTAAATGCTCTTCTAAAACCCTTTCGGTGACTGGTTGCGGGACGGACAAAATAAAAGGGTACGCTCCGGGCAGGTCTTGAAACGAGGCAGTCCCCAAAGCCTTTTGATTTTTTCCAAAAACGAAAACTTCTTTGAGGGGTGTCCCTTGGGCAATT
>JAJXWL010000104.1:5267-6799 GCA_021781625.1 bacterium | reverse complement strand
AAATTTTTAAGCTGTGTGAAAAATAAAAAAATTCTTATTCACCCCTTTTCTTTCATTTGTTGGTCCGATGATAGTATTATGAGTGAAGTGTTATTGTCTTTATCTAACCCCTGGTTTTTAATTCCTTCGTTTAGCAAACAAATCCCCCGAGTGCTTTGGCGACAGGAGGCTTGAATAGAAATCCTCTCACCGCATTACCAAGCCTATAGGGATGGTAATGCCAGCACAATTCCCGAAAAGGAATCTTCAACATGACCTTACTTTTACTCCTTGTTTTTTTTCTTGGATACCTTGCCATTTCGCTGGAACATCCACTCAAGTTAAATAAAGCGGCTCTGGGGCTGTTTATCGCAGTCTTACTCTGGAGCTTATTAGCAGTTTTTGGGCAGGGAGCTCACGACATTCATCAGCTCCTCTCTGAGCATTTAGCACCGCTCGCTGAAATTGTTTTTTTCTTGATGGGAGCAATGGCCATCGTAGAAGTCATCGACAGTCATGAAGGGTTTCGACTGATCACCGACAGAATTAAAACAGCAAATAAACGACGGCTCTTGGTGATTCTAGGTTTTTTGACGTTTTTCTTGTCAGCTATTTTGGACAACCTCACGACAACCATTGTCATGATGGCGATCATGCTGAAATTTATTTCGTCACCAAAAGATAAAACACTCTTTACGGGCATCATTGTGATTGCTGCGAATGCGGGTGGGGCTTTTTCTCCAATAGGAGATATTACTACTACGATGCTTTGGATCGGTGGACAAGTTTCACCATGGGGAATTTTGAGCCACACCTTTTTACCATCGTTAGCCGCCTTTATTGTACCGCTTGTGTTTGCACTTTTCCTGCTCAAACCAGGAAACATTGAAGAAAATCCTGTGCTTGAAAAACCTTCAGAGGCTCCAAGTATTCGAAAAAGTCATCGTTTACTGGTGTTTGTCGTGGGTACCAGTTCGCTAATTCTGGTTCCAGTGTTCAAAATTCTCACTGGCTTACCACCTTTTATGGGGATCTTGGCTTCACTAGGTGTGGTTTGGATTCTGACAGAGATTCTCCACAGAGATGGGGATAAGCTTTCCACTCACCTCAGTGTCAGCCGAGCCCTCCGCGAGATTGACTTATCCAGTATTCTGTTTTTTGTAGGAATTCTTCTCGCTGTAGCAGCCCTGGAAGTGGGCGGCGTACTCCAACAACTTTCGGCTTTTTTGGATTCGAGTTTCCGCAACAAAGATAGTATTCCCGTTCTCTTGGGGGGCATATCGGCTTTCTTCGACAACGTCCCTTTAGTAGCCGCCAGTATGCAAATGTATCCTTTAGATCAAATTCCCCGAGATAGTAACTTTTGGTTGTTATTGGCCTACACAGCAGGTACAGGCGGAAGCATGTTGATTATTGGGTCTGCCGCAGGAGTGACGGCGATGGGAATCACCAAGGTCAGTTTTGGTTCCTACGCCCTGAAAATTGCTCCCTTGGCACTGTTAGGTTACGTAGCCGGAATACTCACCTTCGCCCTAGGTCTGTAAATCCCCGAC
>JAJXWL010000104.1:0-5257 GCA_021781625.1 bacterium | reverse complement strand
CCCTTCGTAACCAACTTAAGAAACGACGGAGATCGTCGTTCTGGCTAAGTCGAATCCCCGACGTGACGCGCACAGCGTGGCCTTAGCCACGTGAGCACGGAACGAGGGGTGAGACGACGCCTTTCGTTTCCAACTTAAGAAACGACGGAGATCGTCGTTCTGGCTAAGTCGAATCCCCGACGTGACGCGCACAGCGTGGCCTTAGCCACGTGAGCACGGAACGAGGGGTGAGACGACGCCAGAACGGCGAGATCCTAGTTTCTTAGATGATGGCCTTCATGGCGGTCATATACGCCCGCAATTTCTTTCCCACCACTTCCACAGGATGATTACGAATCTCATCATTCACCTGGTTGAGCACAGCATTCGGCACATGCGCATCCTTAACAGGAAGGCCTTTGCCAATCACGTCCGTATCCACACCCTTCATAAAGTCACCCAACAGGGGTCGGCAAGCATTATCGAAGAGGTAGCAACCGTATTCAGCCGTATCGGAAATCACCTTGTTCATTTCATAAAGTTTTTTACGAGCAATCAGGTTGGCAATCAACGGAACTTCATGAAGCGATTCATAGTAGGCGCTTTCGGGTTTCATTCCGGCCGCTGTCATGGTTTCAAAAGCCAATTCCACACCGGCCTTAACCATTGCCACCATCAAGATACCCTTGTCAAAATATTCTTGTTCGCTAATCGCGGCACTGGTAGCTGAAGTTTGTTCAAAAGCAGTCTTACCAGTAGCTTCACGCCACGCCAACAGATCCTTGTCGCCAGCTTTCCAGTCGTCCATCATCGTCGAGCTGAACTTTCCGCTGATGATATCATCCTGATGTTTTTGGTACAGGGGGGTCATGATCTTTTTCAACTCAGTCGCTAGTTCAGAAGCCTTTATCTTGGCGGGGTTGGACAGACGATCCATCATCAGGCTTATGCCGCCGAACTTGAGGGCTTCGGTGATGGTTTCCCAACCGTACTGAATGAACTTGGCGGCCCAAGACTTATCGACACCCTTCTCAACCATTTTGTCAAAGCACAAGAGCGAGCCTGTCTGCAACATACCACACAGTATTGTCTGTTCACCCATCAGGTCAGACTTAACTTCCGCGACAAAACTGGATTGAAGGACACCGGCACGATCACCACCGGTGCCGCTCGCCAAAGCCTTGGCAAACGCCAAGCCCTTGCCCTCAGCATCATTTTCGGGGTGAACAGCGATCAGGGTAGGAATCCCAAAGCCGCGTTTGTATTCTTCGCGAACTTCGGAACCAGGTCCCTTCGGAGCCATCATGACGACCGTAATATCTTTACGGATCTGCATTCCTTCTTCCACAATGTTAAAACCATGGCTGTACCACAGTACCGAGCCTTTTTTCATCAAAGGCTGAACGGCGGCAATCACATTACTATGTTGTTTATCGGGAGTAAGGTTTCCTACGACATCGGCACCAGGAATCAGTTCTTCGTAAGTTCCGACTTTAAAGCCGTTATCTGTCGCATTTTTCCAACTGGCACGCTTTTCTGTGATCGCTTCTTTGCGTAAGGCATAACTTACATCCAGGCCAGAATCGCGCAGGTTAAGTCCCTGATGAAGACCTTGGGCTCCGGCGCCCACGATGACAATCTTTTTTCCTTTCAGGACATTCACTCCATCGGTGAACTCTGCTTTATCCATAAAACGGCAAACGCCCAGCTGAAGCAACTGTTGGCGAAGGCTGAGTGTATTGAAATAGTTCATAACATCTCCTTGGCACAGTTATAGCCCATTCGCTACTATTGCGTAAAGTGAAGTATTTGCAGTTATCTATTGCAAAAACTTGCATAATTAGGAGTGGTGATGGATTTCTTTGAATTGACCGCCTTTTTGGCCTTAGCGCGAACGTTGCACTTCGCGAAAGCAGCCGCCCAAGTCAATACCAGCCCTTCAGCCCTTAGTCGAATCGTCGCACGACTCGAAGATGAAGCTGGGGCACAACTTTTTGAACGGGACACCCGCAGGGTCGCCTTAACCGAAGAAGGCCGACTTTTTGGGGATTTTGCCCGAGAAGCTCTGCGACAAAAAGAGACGCTTCAACAAACTCTCGCCTCTTGGGAAGGTCGTTTGCGCGGGACTCTTCGAGTCTGGGCCTCTGTGACAGCCTGTTATTCCATCTTACCCCCCTTTGCCGCCCAGCTTCGCAATAGTCATCCCGACTTGCACTTATCGATTCAAACGGGTGACCCCGCTGACGCCGAAGAGGCCTTGCACAACAATGAAGTCGACTTAGCCCTAGCGGCCTTGACCGAAGAAGGTCTGGGAGGTTTACCCAGCTTTTCTGTTGAACGCTCGCCTTTGGTCTTTGTCGCGGGAAAAGAAGCGCCACGGCCTGCCTGGTCAGAGGCAAACTACATCCTTCCTGGACGAGGCTTAGCTCGGGAACGGTTTGATCGTTGGGCCCGCACTCGAAGCTTTAAGCCTAATGTCGCCGCCGAAACAGCGGGCAACGAAGCCATTTTGGCCTTGGCTCGGCTAGGGTTAGGTCTTGGCTTGGTGCCTCGCATAGTCTTGGACAACAGCCCGTTTGCTGAGGGGATCGAGATACTGCCTCCATTGCCCGAATTAGGCGATTACGAAATCGGCTTTGCCCTGAACGACCGGTCACCTCGCTTTAGCCGTGCGGTGGCCAATGTTTTAGAAGCCGCCTACCCAACTGGCTCTTGGAAATCGGAGCGGCCACTCTCGGGGACGTGACGCAACTCAACCCCATGAGTTACACTGCGCTAATGGTGCGAACATTTTTCGTTTTTGCCTTGCTGGGCCTGTCCGTAAGTTTAGGAGCTCAGAGTCTTTCATCTGGCCCCGACCTGTGGCAACCCACCTATGCGGCAGCACAACAGCTTGCCTTAAAAGAAGGGAAACCGATCGCCGTCCTATTTACAGGCGGCAATTGGTGTCAGCCCGCACTCCGGCTCAAAATTGAAGTCTTGGACGATGCCCAGTTTGCCCTTGCCGCCAAAAGTTTTGTCTGGTTTCAAATCGCCTTTCCCCAACAAGAAGAGCAGGCCCCAGAAGCTGACTTAGAATTGGCTGCCAACTTGGGTGTCACCAGTCTGCCCGAAGTCATTTTAATCTCTCCCCAAGGCCTTCCTTTTGGTCGTTTTACAGGATATCACCCTGGCGGAGCTGAGGCTTTCCTTGCCGCACTTCAGGCTTTGAGTCCCCAGCAAGCCCGCCTGGAAACCCTTCAAAAAGCTGTAACTTCCTCTACAACTACTGCTGATAAGCTCAAAGCTCTGGATGCCCTGTACCATGAGGCTGAACGTGACAAGGTAGCGCAGGCCCGTGTTTATGCTGCCCTTCCCCAAGCCCTCTCTAGGCTCGACCCGGCTTCTGGTGGGCTTGGAGACCGGTACCGGCTTTGGGACGAGTACACGGCCCTAACCGACTCGTGGTCGAAAACAGTGGACTGGGCGATTGAAGCCCAAAAACTCTCGAAGTTAGCCTCTCGGGCTCAAGCTTTTCCTCACCTTCACCAAACCCTTCTCGTCACCTTAGGAGCCCTCTACTTCGATGCTCTCCACAACGAGGAACAAGCGAAAAGCACCCTTTTGCAAGCTCTTACGTTGGACAATACCACTGACGAGGCTCACCAAGCTCGGCGCCTTTTAGATCGTTTACCTTAAACGAACCTTTAACCTCTTTTAAAAAGGAAAAATTCTTTGACGAACCAAGAAAGACCCAGCGAAGCTATTCTCGATAAAGTCCGAAAATTACTGGCTTTGGGGAGTTCACCCAGTGAAGCCGAAGCCGCTGCGGCGCTAGAAAAGGCTAGAGTTCTTCTCGCTCGCTGGGGAATGACCTTAGCTGACGTCGAACAAGAGCAACTCTCCACCCATGAAGAAACTCTGTTAGTCAAACAACGTCTCAGACCCTGGGAATCTGATTTGATCAGTGTGATTTCAAAAGCCACCTTCACACGCCCCCTCCGCACCGGCGAAGGTCAAATTCTTTTAATTGGTCGTGAAGTGAATATTGCCAGTGCCCAGGCGTTATTTTCGTACCTACACCCGCTCATTATTTTTTTGGGGAGGATGCACAATGGGCCCGACTTACACTTAGAAAGTTTTCGACGTGGTGTGGTGAATCGGCTGTGGCAAAGGCTCCAAGCGCAACAAGACCAAACTCCCGCCGCTGAGGGATCTTCTGCAGAGGGCACCTCCACCGCGCTCATCGTCCAAATGGAACAAGTGACTGACCGCGAAAACAGCGAACATATCGCGACTAAGCACGGTCCGACCAAACCCCATAGAATCAAGCGTCGAGTACACGGCGAATCTTTCCAACGCGGTAAAATCGTAGGAAACACGATTTCGTTGAACCGCCAACTAGACTAACCGGCCAAAGGTCCTCAACAGATGACAAGAGCCTCTCTCAGAGCTTTTACCAGTCCGCCACCACGTCAAGAGCCGTTCGAACGTTACCAAAGGGGGGACTGACTTGGATTCCTTGAACGCGAGACCTCAGCCGTTGAATGATTTCCCGGCTTATCGCTATGCCATCCGCTCGGGCGGTTTCTTTGTCCGTGTGTCGTTCCATGCGCGTTAAAATGGCGGGGGGTATGACGACTCCAGGGACTTCACTGGCTAAGAACACGGCATTTCGGTAACTGGCCAGCGGCCAGACTCCTAAGATGACGGGCTTACCCAATTTTTGAAGTTCATCTAAAAATCGTTCTAGTTGGTCGACATCCCAAACTGGTTGGGTGATAAAATATTCTGTCCCGGCTTCGGCCTTGTGTTGCGCTCGCTCCAGTTCTTTTTCAGGAACGGGAAACGCCGGGTTTACCCCAGTCCCATGAACAAACGCCGTCGGGGTGGGCAACTCTTCACCGCCCATATCTACACCGGCGTTAAACCGGCGGACAATGCGGGTCAACCCCACGGCGTCCGTGTCGAACACACCTGTCACATGGGGGTACTTACCGACCTTCGGCGGGTCGCCCGTCACCAACAGGACATTGCGCAACCCAGCGGCATGATAACCAAATAAGTCCCCTTGCAGTCCAATCAAATTCTTGTCTCGGCAAGCCATGTGTAATACGCTTTCTAGACCCGTTGCTCTGGCCACTTCCACGGCGGCAACCAAAGCTGAAAGCCTGGCACTGGCCCGAGGCCCATCGGGAAAGTTGACAAACTCAACCCCCCCTGCTTTTAAAGCCTTGGCTTTTTCGAGAAGCCCCGAAAGGTCGACGCCTAAGGGAGAAACTAACTCTACGAAATTCAC
>JAJXWL010000103.1 GCA_021781625.1 bacterium | reverse complement strand
TAATGCCGGTGGTTCAGAATACATGCCGGCCTCTACCACCTACTTCATTGACCACCGCCTCGACTTTCGCATCTTGAACCGACTCAACTTAACACTGAGCGAGATCCTGTTGGTTGACATGAGCAGTTTTGACCCTCAGTATTTCAATCCGTTTTTCCCGGGTCATAACTGGTTGTTGCAGTCGAATGCCAATTCGGACATCGCGTTGGATATTGACTGGGCGGCGGCACCGGGCTGGAACCTCTACGGCCAAATTTACGGCGACTACATCCGCACCGCGTTAAAAAGTGCCGAGTTTGGCGACGCCAACCCCCTGGCCATGGCGTATTTGGCCGGTTTGCGGCGCGTTTGGACCTACGGGGACACGCTGTGGTCCTTTCAAGCCGAGGGCACCTACGCGGATCCTTTTTTGTACTTAAACCCCGACGTCAACGCCGTGTATTACCAACGCTACCAAACCACCTACCAAGGCTCGGGGGGCGAAGGGATTTTCTTGATTGGCAGGCCTTTTGGTTTAGCCGCTGGTCCCGACAGTGTGACCGGGGTTGTCGAGCTAAAAGCCGAGCAGGCACGGCGGTGGAAATTCTCGCTCAAGGCTCCTTTTACCGCCCAAGGAGACAATTCGATCTACACCCCGGCGCCAACCTTAAAAACAAATCCCTGGACAAATCAACCTAACCCGCTTTATGGGACCACGGGCTATTTTAGTTGGGTCTCGCCGACAGGAACGGCTATTCTTACCCAGCAGGTTATTTTGACCGCCGAAGCGGGCCCCGACCTGTTGCAAGGGACCTGGTTGGCCCCCTGGGGTTCTGAATCGAGTTTGAGCTTGAGTCTTGATTGGGCTACCGTTTGGAATCAAAATCATATTGTCAGTGCACCGGTCAGTGACGTGCAAACCGTACTCACTTGGAAAAACCGCTGGTAAGACAACTTGGAGTGAATCACATGAAAATTGCTTTTACATCAGACGTTTATTGGCCGCGTATCAACGGTGTAACCGTCTCGACCAACATTTTTCTCGACGAATTGACCAAACTGGGGCACACCTTACGACTTTGGACGCCAACCTACCCTGAACCCGAAGACACCAAAGGGATGCATCACGCTGACCCAAGGGTTTCGCGGCTCAAGTCCTGGGGGCTGTTTTTTTCGAAAGAGGACCGTTTGGTGAGCCCGTTTCAACGGGGACGGTTCTTTCACGAATTGACCGATTTTCAACCCGACCTCATCCATGTACAAACCGAGTTTACGACTTCGCTGATGGCTCATGCCTGGGCCAGAAAGCACAAAGTGCCTGTGATTCAAACCTGTCACACCTATTTTGAACAGTACATTCACTATTACCTGCCTTTATTGCCCGAAAAAGCCGGCAAAGCCTGGGCTCGTAAGCTGACCTACCAACTGTTCAACAAAGCCGATGCGATTATCTCCCCTACGGTCCCCATGAAGGGCGTGCTAGAAAGCTATGGCATCACCTGCCCCATCGAAGTGATTCCTACCGGGATTCAGGAAAACGACTTTAAGGGAACCAATAAAGACGAAGAGCACGTGCACTCCCGCTGGGTGTTGCAGTTTCCCCAATTGCGTGGACGTAAACTCATGCTGTACGTGGGCCGCGTCGGTCAAGAAAAGAATATGGATTTTCTTTT
The DNA here is from genome assembly GCA_021781625.1 of bacterium. The sequence goes on along the minus strand of JAJXWL010000103.1, from coordinate 5,184 downwards.
GGATGTCGTCGAGAAAGTTCAGACCAAAGTCCCCCGGGCTACCCTCGTGGTGGCGGGAAACGGCCCCTACCTTGACGAGTTCAAGACCAAAATCAAAGACCGCAATCTTGAGGACCTGGTGCTCTGCCTCGGTTATGTAGACCGTAAAGACCTCAAGCACCTGTATTCTTTGGCGGACGTTTTTACCTTTGCTTCGAAAACAGAAACCCAAGGTTTGGTGACCATCGAAGCGATGATGTGCCATACTCCGGCGGTGGCCATCGGCTTAATGGGCACCAAAGAAGTGATGAACGGCGATCACGGCGGCTTTATGGTCGACGACGATTTAGAACAATTTTCAGAAGCGGTGATTCGTTTGCTGACAGACCCCGCCTTGTACCGGGCGAAGTCCGAGGAGGCTTACCAGTACGCTCAAAACTGGACGGCGGCCAAAATGGCGCTCAAGATCGAAAAGCTCTATGGCGAAACCATCAGCCGTTTTCGGTAAGCAGCCAACACAGCCAGACTTTCTTCGTGGCGGTGGGTGGCCATCAATTGGGCACGAAGTTCGAGGGCTGTCTCCCAGCCCACCGTATAGACCTTAAAAAACTTTTTCAGCTTTTCGTAATCTTTGGAACGTCCCCACGCCTCAAAATGGTCGTGGATGTGGCGTTCCAACAAGTCGAGTTTTTCATCCCGGGTCCACGATTCGTAGGGTCTGTAGCCTTCACGGCGAAAAATCCCTATATCCGAAAACACACCTCGACCAATCATCAAGCCATCGACACCGGTTTGCTGGAGCCGTTCTTCGAACTGAACCCGGGTCAAATCACCATTCCCGAGGATTTTTGTCTTCCAGCCCCCGGCATTCCGCAGTTGAACCACTTTGGCAATCTCGTTCCAATCGGCCCAACCTTCTGACATTTGCTTGGCAATTCGCCCATGAACGGTCAAGGCATCCAAGTCTTGTTCCAACAGGAAACCACACCACTCCTGGGTCTCGACTTTATTCCAGCCCAACCGGGTTTTGACACTAATCCCCATTTGAGGTGCCACCGAACGGGCCCCCTCTTTGACCGCCTGAATTAATTCTAAAGCCACTGCGGGCATGCGAATGAGCGCACTGCAGGCGCCTTTCCGTGAGATTTTCTTGACCGGACACCCCATATTGATGTCGACCCCGGCAAAACCCAGTTCGGCGGTCAAGCGGGCCGCTTTGTACATTTGTTCTGGGTTGCCTCCCCAAATTTGGGCCACCAAGGGCCGGCGGAGGAACTCACCTTCGTAGGTTTCGAGGCGGACCAGGGCTTTTTCGGGTTTTGGGGAGCACAGGTATTCAGCACTTGTAAATTCTGTAAACAGCACCTCGGGCTCGCCATGGTCCGCAACCAGCCGACGAAACACTTTATCCGTCACATCTTCCATCGGGGCCAGCACACGAAAAGCCGGCGGCAAGGTACTCCAAAATGACATAGGCGAAGAATACGAAAAACCCTTCTCGACTGTCCAGCCTCCATAGGCTAAACTCACCTCCATAGGCTAAACTCAACCTATGACACCGCACACTTGGTTACATAGCTTTGAAAATGAAGGCGAAGCTCAAATGATCCGGAGCGAACGTCAACGTTCCGCACTCATTTTGGCCGTTTTGGGCCTTTTTCTGATCACCAATACCCTTCTCCACCTGCTTTCGCCCCGCTGGTTGGATGAGCTTTTTTCCCATCGCTTTCCGACCTTACCTTCCTTTTTAGGTTCGGGGATGTTTACCCTCTACGAAATCCTGTACTTCAGTTTTTTAACCCGCAGTCTTAAGACCGGGTACACCCTCCCCAACTTTGCCCGCTTTGGTAATGCTTTGTTAGAAACCTCGATTCCCACGATTGCCATGGTCGTGGCGGCGCGTAGCTTTACCCCTGTCGCGGCCTTGGACAGCCCTTTTTACATCTTATATTTTTTATTCATTATCCTTTCTGCCCTGAGGATGAACCCTGGACTCTCGTTATTTACGTCGGCCGTAGCGTGTCTAGAGTATTTGGGGGTGGGGCTGAGCTTTTTACCCCCCCACAACACAGACTTTGCTTTGATGATCCTCCGTGATGGTCTTTTGTTGTTGGCGGGCATCTTATCGGCGTTTGTCAGTGCCCGGGTTCGAGCCAGTGTTTTTGCCGCTTGGAGGAGTCTCGAAGACAAAAATCGCGTCATGAACCTTTTTGGCCAGCACGTCTCGCCAGCTGTCGTGCAAAAGCTTCTGGATCAACCCCAGGAACTGTTGAGCGAGAACCTGCCGGTGACCGTTTTATTTCTGGATATCCGCAACTTTACCGGCTATGCCGAAAAACGGACCCCAGAAGAGGTGGTCAACTTTTTGAACCATCTGTTTGACTTTATGATCGATGTCATCAACCGGCATCACGGCATCATCAATAAGTTTTTGGGAGATGGGTTTTTAGCCGTCTTTGGTGCACCGCTCCATGAAGGCAACTCGGCCCAAAACGCCCTCAAAGCTGGACTAGAACTCAGGAAGGAACTGGCCCAACGGGTTCAGTCTGGACAAACACCTCCCACCAAGATCGGTATCGGGATTCATTCTGGCCCGGCCGTTACAGGAACGGTCGGATCCGTGCAACGCCGGGAGTACACCGTCATTGGCAATGTCGTCAATACCGCCAGCCGCTTAGAAAGTTTGAACAAAGAGCTAGGGACAACGATCTTAGTTTCGGACACGGTTTGGCAAGAAGGTCACTGGGATTCGTTAGTGGGCATTGACCGAGGCGAAGTCAAAATTCGGGGCAAAGACAACCTTTTGCGCGTTTGGGAGATTCCTGAAGAGGCAACCTACGAACTTGACGAAGGCCAAGCCAACCCGCTATATTAAGCGAACGGACGATTAACTCAGCGGTTAGAGTGCTACCTTCACACGGTAGAAGTCGGTGGTTCGAATCCACTATCGTCCATAACTTCCCACCCTTCCTAACTCTCCAATTTCTTATTTAAAAGAAGATAAGCACCGTACTGATAGCAACATTTTCTGGTCGGAGGAGAGTTACGGAATGAAAACTTTCTGCCTTACCCTATTCTTCACCGCTTATTTAACCTTTTCAGCCGTTTGTGACCAGCCCAATGCCGGCGTTCCCCCTAAAAATCTGTCTTTTCTGTCTCACGGCATTAATCTGAACGATTGGTTCACCCCTTGGGCAAAACCGGATACTTACTGGGACGCTTTTCACCCCGAAGAAGCCGACTTTCTGAAGCACGCTGGGTTTACTGTATGTCGACTACCCCTGGCGCCAGATTTGCTGTTCGACAGCAATAACCCCGGGAGTCTCAGCCCCAACCTGCGCTACGTGGATCACGCTGTTCGGCTTTTGTTGAACGCGGGACTCGCTGTGATCCTTGACCCGATCCACGGCTCTTCCTCGGACGCCACTTGGGAGCGCCGTATGGCGCACGATCCTTCCTTTTTGACTAAGGTGGAAATATACTGGCAAGCCTTGGCCCGACATTTTGCGAAGTTTTCTTCTGACCGGATTTTTTTTGAGGTCATGAACGAGCCACACCTGACGGCGATTGAGAAAATTGACCCAAGCTGGTGGGCGGCCGTTCAGCAAAAACTGGTTGTGGCGATCAGGAAAGGCGCACCGTTCAATACCATTATTGCTACTGGCGAAAAGTGGGGAGGCATCGACGGACTTGTCGAACTAAAGCCTCTGCCGGAGCGAAACATCGTTTATAGCTTTCACTGGTACGAGCCTTTCACGTTCACCCATCAAGGGGCTGTGTGGACGGGGCCGATACAAGCCGAACTTCACAACGTTCCCTACCCCTCCAGTCCCGACACGGTGGACTCTTTGGCTGAGTCTCTTGCAGATTCCCGCGCCCGTCAACGGGTACTCAAATATGGAAAGGAAAGGTGGAATATTAAGAGAATTCGTGCAGGACTGGCACGTGCCGCTATGTGGGGCCAAAGCAACAAGGTGCCCATCTTTTGCGGAGAGTTCGGCGCCTACAGAAAAGATTCCAACGAAAAGGACCGGGTGAAGTGGTTGAGCGATGTCCGCCAAGTGCTTGAATCGCTAGGGATAGGGTGGGCGATGTGGGATTATGAAACAGACTTTGGACTCGTCACCTTTAGCGAGCCTTTCTGGCGTCGGGGACCCCACATCGACAAAGACTACCTCCAAGCTTTAGGACTCGACACAAGGCCGACGCTAACCTTTACCAGTGGCGATCCGACGCTTTCTGACTTCGTCACCGGACGTATCAGGACCTTAACTTTGCCGGCTCAATACTGGTCTAGGCTTTGGACTAGAGAAGCCGGTACCGGCAAATCCCATGTGATTTTCAATACCCAATGGGATGTTACTGGTTTGATACTCAAAATCAGAACGACTCAAGACTGGGCGTTGCCCTCCGGTGTTCGCATTCCCGTGGTAACCGGCGAAAAACTCAGACTGTTGTCCACGACGTCGCTGACTGGCCCAGGATCTTTGAGGCTCGAATTTGTTGCGCGAGACAAAACGGGCAGGGTCGTGAACTGGAGCTTTGATAGCGTCAAGGTCACCCAAGGCACCAGTCACAACATCGAAACAGGAGTTGCCGTCGTTCCTCCGGGTGTGGCAACCTTGGAACCCCGTTGGTCAGGCCAGCTTTCGATTGACGCTACTGTCTCAAACCTAAAACTGGAGCATTTGGTCAACGGGAGCTCGGGCGGGTGAGCCGAGTCAGGCCCAAAAGGCTCACAATTACCAAGATCGCCCCAATAATCTGCCCCATCCCCGGTGTTTCTTTGAGGATGAGCCAGGCGCTGAGCACTGTCACAACCGGAATCAGGTTAAGAAAAGCCGAAGGAATGACCGTACCGAGCTTGTTCATCGCGTACAAGTACCCCACGTAAGCAAGGCCCGAACAAAAAATCCCCAAAAAAAGCAATTCCAACACCGAACTCCAAGGAACAGGGTGCCATTGAGGAAAATCGCCGAACATAAAAGGCAGGTAGAGCACCAGGGCCAAGAATGATTGAAGAGTGGTTTGTTTCAAGCCCGAGTATCTTAGCCCCAGGTCGCGCGAAACAAAGGTGTAAAGGATCCAACTTGCCATAGCTCCCAGGATCATAAGATTCCCTAGCATTCCGGCCTGTCCCTGGGGAAGCAGACCATTAAAAAGGACCAACCAGACCCCGACCAACGAAACGCAGATGGCCAAGAG
>JAJXWL010000004.1 GCA_021781625.1 bacterium | reverse complement strand
CCAGAAAAGAGGTTCAGGAACCAGGCTCGCCAAAAGTTCCCCCCATCCAAAAATACCGTGTAAGAAGACGCCGACACTTGAGTATGCGTCGCTTTCGCCAAAAGCGGCCACAAGGCGGTTAAACCCGTGGCAATATAGAGGTTGGCAATGATCGCAGGTATCCCCAGGATCAAAGACCGGACTAAGTTTCCCCGTACCGCCGCCGAAATCAGAGCCATGGGGACCAAAAGGTTGGTTAAATCGCCCAGGGGAAGGAAATTCACTCCTGGCAGAACCAGGGCAAGTAATAAGGCCAGTGGCATCAACAGGACGGTCGATACCATAACCGACGGGGTTGCGAACATGACGGCGACGTCTAGACCAATAAAGGTGGGTCCCAGTCGAGGGAATTTTTTCGCGACAAAGCTTTTCATCCCTTCGGAGACGGGGACTAAAGCACCGCCTAAGATCGCTCCCATTTTGGGGAGAATGAAAACCACGGCGGCGAGCTTCACCCCTGTTTCCAAGATCAGCTTCACATCGTAGCCAGCGGCCCAAGCCAACAGCAGGCCTACAACTAAACCAATCACGGCGGGTTCTCCCGCCAAGCCTAGCCGTTTTTGCAGAGATTCCGGTGACAGATGCCAGCGTTTCAGCCCCGGAATCCGTGCTAGCAGGGCATCTAAGGCCACGGCCGCAGGAAAGTACGCCAAACCAGAGAGGTGAGGAATGCAGATCCCTTTCAGACCAGTCAATTTATTGACCGCCGGAGCACTCCACTCGGCCAGTTTTAAAACGAGAACAAAAGCGACCACAGCGGCGGCTAACGCCAACCAAAAGTTACCGGTCACCGTTTGCACCATCAAGGCCAAAAAGATCACATGCCAATAGTTCCAGACATCAATATCGACAGTTCGGGTAAAGCGAACCACTAAAAGCAAGACATTCACCCCCAGCAAAATCGCCAGAAGGACTGCCGCCCAAGGGTAAGACCACGTCATAGCAGCCAGGGGAGGCCAACCGACATCCAAAGTCGTTTGTTGAAGCCCCCACCGGCTTCCCATGGCCAGAATGACGGGGTGAATTACCCCCACAAAGTAGTCAAAGACTAAAAATATCCCAATGAAGCCAATACCGATCGTAAGCGCCGCTCGAAACCCCGTTCCCACACCCAAGCGAAACACTAAGGCTAAAGCAAAAATAATCAGTGGCAAAAGAACATAGGGCTGAAAACTCAGCACATAGTGTATGACCTCATTGAGACCAGTCATAAGAACTCCTAAATCATCTGTTTCTCGGACACTTTGGCGGTCAATTGGCGCACAAAGTCGGCAAAGGGCAGGGCATTGGACTGTTCACCAGTGCGGGTACGTAAGCTCACGGTACCGGCAGCTTCTTCTTGAGCTCCGACCACCAACATATAGGGAACTTTGCGAAGTTGAGCGTCGCGGATCTTTGCCCCCATTTTTTGATCCCTGAGGTCAGCTTCGACCCTAAACCCAAGCTCCTTCAAGTCTTGAGCGACTTTGAGCGCATAAGCGTTAAAAGACTCGCCTACTGAAACGACCACAGCCTGAGTCGGGGCAAGCCAAAGGGGAAAAGCTCCCGCAAAATGTTCGATCAGAATACCAATAAAGCGTTCCAACGAGCCTAAAATCGCCCGGTGGAGCATGACGGGGTGGTGACGGGCCCCATCTTCACCCACGTATTCGGCGTCTAAGCGTTCTGCCGAGGGCATCTGGTAGTCCAGCTGTATGGTACCACACTGCCAGCCTCGACCCAGGGCATCAATAAGTGTAAATTCCAATTTGGGACCGTAGAAAGCCCCTTCCCCCGGGGCCTCGACGTACTCAAAACCTGCCGCACGACAGGCATTTCCCAGGGCCGTTTCAGCCTTGTCCCAGGTCGCGTCATCGCCCAAACGTAACTCGGGCCGCAGAGCTAGACGCACTAAAATCTTTTCGTCCTGAAAACCAAAGTCTTGGTAGACGTTTCGCAAGAGGTCGCAAAACCCTTTCACTTCTGACTCGATTTGAGCCTCTGTACAAAAGATATGCGCATCATCTTGCACAAAACCCCGCACGCGAAGAATGCCGTGCAAGGCACCCGAGGCTTCGTTGCGGGTACAAGAGCCGAACTCAGCCAAGCGCAAGGGCAGGTCACGGTAACTTTTTAAGCCCTGTTTGAAGACCTCAATATGTCCCGGACAGTTCATGGGCTTGAGGGCAAACAACCGCTTTTCACTCTCGGAAACAAACATATTGTCTTTGTACTTAGCCCAGTGACCGGAGCGTTCCCATAAGGACTGGGGCATGACCGACGGTGTCTTAATTTCTTGGTAACCGGCTAAGCGGATTTTTTCCCGAATATAATCTTCGATGACTCGCCAAACGGCCCAGCCTGCCGGATGCCAAAAGATTTGTCCGGGATTTTCGGCATCCAAATGAAACAGATCCAGTTCTTTGCCTAGTCGACGGTGATCGCGTTTTTCGGCTTCTTCAAGCTGCTTCAGGTAAGCTTCAAGATCCTTGCGGCTGTGAAAGGCGTAAGCGTAAAGCCGTTGCAACATGGGAGATTTTTCATCGCCCTTCCAATAGGCCCCCGCCACTTTGGCTAATTTAAAGCTGGAAGGGTCCAGGCGGCTGGTATCCTCTACGTGCGGCCCCCGGCACAAGTCGACAAAGTTATGCGACCGGTACAGGCTGATTTCTTCCCCTGCCCCCAGGTCTTTTAATATGGCGAGTTTATAGGTCTGGCCAGCAAAGACTTTTGCCGCCTCGTCCTTGGTAACAACCTCACGAACGAAGGGGCTTCGCGTCCGGATAATTTGACGCATTTTTTCTTCAATTTCAGGAAAGTCGGCTTCGGTGAGAGGCCTGGGCAGACCAAAATCGTAATAAAACCCATTATCGACGGGGGGACCAATCGCGATTTGCGCTTCGGGAAAAACTTCGAGGACGGCCTCGGCCATAATGTGGGCCAGACTATGCCGTTTTTTAAAAAGGGATTCATCCGCCTCAAGACGTTTTTGGGCGGTTTCCGTAACAGCCATGATACACTCCTGTGTTTCGTGCGCTGGGACGGAAACAGACAGCTTCCGCGGTACCACCCGGCTTCGCCTCTCACCGAAGAGGGCGCGCTCGTCACCCATGACGGAGGGTCACCTTCGTCTGTTTTGCCGAAGGAAGGCCGTTCTTAACTACTCGCGTCTGCCATCACCGGCTCCGGTTTCGAAAAGAATGCCGCCAAGGGGTTTTGGGCGAAGGATTTCCGAAAGGCCCTCTCAGCCACGAGGCCTTTTCTCTGTCGGTTCGGTTTCGCTTACTCGTCTTGGCCTTGCCGGGAAAACCCAGCACGCAGGAGCAAAGTTTAGCATCACGACTGCCTCGAGTCCAGGGGGGAGCCCAACTTCAACATGTAGACCCGAACTCAACTTGTAGTCTTGAACGGCACGTGTTAGCTTTAAGTTGACCTGTTGAACCAGTTAGGAGTTGTCATGCGTCAAATTGGGGTGTTGTTATTCTTGCTTTGGGGAGCAGTAGTTTCGGCGGAGCAGGCTTCTTTTAGCGACCAAGCTCGACAACTCTGGCACCAGGATTACTTTCAAGTTCCCGCTGCCAAGGTTTTAGCCCTTGCCACGGACGCCCATTTTTATCCTGATCAACCGGTCGTCATCTTGTATGAAAGCGGAAAGATCTCGTTCAGTGCTGACGGCACCGAGACCCGACAAGGCTTCATGGTCTACCGCATTCAAAAATCCGAAGCCGTAGACGGTTGGGGCCAAGTCAAAGTTTCTTGGAGTCCTTGGCACGAAGAACGGCCCCAAATACATGGACAGGTCATCAACCCCGATGGCAGTGTGTGGCCCTTGGACACCTCTTCGCTAGTCGAACTTCAGAACACCGCCGACGATAGCGTATATTCAGACAGCAAAACCCTTCAAGCGCCCTATCCTCATGTGGGACCGGGGTCCATCATTGAAGAAGAAGTCACGACGGTCAGTCATCCCCTCCTCCCTGGAGCGGGAGTGGCTGACCAATGGCAATTTGGGGGAGAAACTCCTGTTTTAGCTGTCGACCTCTCCCTTCAAGCCCCGCTAACTACCCCTTTTACCTGGCAAGCTTTAGGCACCCCCCTCCCTCAAGTCCAGTCTCTGGTCCGAGGCCAGCTACGGGAATGGACGGTCAAACAAGGCCCCCTCCCCGGCGTGGTGATTTCTGAAGAAAACCTACCTCGAGAGGCTCACCCCTACCCCTCACTCGCCTTTTCGACCGCACCGTCCTGGGGTGACTTAGCCACCGCTTATGCGAAGCAAATCCAAAAAACCATACAAAACAGCACAGTTACGGTTCCGCCGGGCAACACCAAAACCCTTCCTCAAGCCGCCGCAACCTTCATGCAGTGGATCAACGCCAAAGTTCGCTACGTGGGTTTGGAGTTGGGTCAAAACTCCCTGGTGCCCTATCCACCTCAAACAGTCTTGACCCGAGGCTATGGCGACTGCAAGGATAAAGCTGTTTTATTAACAAATCTCTTGCGATTGGCTGGGTATCCGGCTGAAGTGGCTTTATTATGGGACGGTTCCAACCGAGACATTCCCCCGCAAGTCCCCGGTCTGGATTGGTTTGATCATGCCATTGTCTATGTGGGGGGACCGCATCCTGTCTGGCTTGACCCCACGTCAGATTTTAGCCGTGGCACTCACCTTCCCCCGTGGGATCAAGAGCGCTGGGCTCTCATTGCCTCAACCTCTACCCACGGTTTGGTTCAAACCCCGAGTTCGTATTCTGATCCCCCCACCACCGAAACCCGGGTGTATCACTTCACGGACAGCGGCAACGGAAATATCACTGAAACCACGGTGTATCAAGGCGGTGATGAGCTGTATTTTCGCCAACACTATTCTTCGACAAGTACAGATACCATCAAAAAAGATTTGCTCAATTATGCTAAAGTCACCTATGACAAAGCTGAACTGGGCAACTATTCCTATTCTGACCCACATGCCCTGAATCAACCGTTCACTTTTCTGGTTCAACTCAACAAAACAGGACTGGCCGTAACCTACGACCAACAAGCCGACGCCACAATTCATCCTCAGTATTTACTCAACTGGGTGCCAGATGCTTTGACTAGCAACGATAAAACCCCACGAAAGTTCCCCTTCCGCTTCACCACTCCCCTCAATTTTCTATGGAGAAATCAAATCCACCTTCCCTTTGGTTATACCCTGAGAAAGTTCCCGGAAGATCAGCAACTGACTTTTGGCGACGTGATATTACAACGCCACTCGAAATGGGTATCCCCGGGGTTGGTTGAAATCGATTATCGTCTGAAGTCTCGACAAGCTTCCTTAACTCCGGCAGAGTTCATGGCGACACGGGACGCCCTAGCTAACCCCGGCAACGCCTTTGATCCCGTGCGTGTCATCTTTGACCTTGAAGCCAAAAAACTCTTAGATCAAGGGCACTATCCCGAGGCCTTTGTCCTGTACCGCCAGATGTGCGACCGTGAAAGCCACAGCCCGATTCCCCTTCTTAGGTATTCCCAAGTCCTTCTAAAGGCCGGTTTTGGAGATCTGGCACAAGAAGCGGCCCTTCAAGCGGTGCAAAGGGCCCCTCAAATGGCTCGTACCTGGGCGTGGCTGGGTTGGGTTCGCGAGTTCGATTCCATTGGACGTCGGTTTGGTCCTGGATATGACCGTCAAGGGGCGCTCAAAGCCTATGAAAAGGCTGTGGCTTTAGCCCCCCAGAAATGGGAATACCATTCCGAATTAGCTATTCTTTGGGAATATGACACTCAGGGGCTTCGTTACCAAAACCTTCCTGACTTAGAAAACGCTTTGGCCCAATATGCAGCCTTTCAGTCAGTTTTAAGTGAAAAAGGTTTTGAAATTAATCCCATGCTGGATTTGTGGACATTGGGACGTTGGCAAGACGTCCTTCAACGAGCAGCCACTCTATCAGACCCCGTTGAAGGGGAAGCGTATACTTTAGCCGCCATTGCCCAGCTCCAGGGTATTGATAGCGCCTTGGAACAAGTCAAAAACACCTCTTTGGACCCTTCTCACCTACGTACCGCCCTTGAGAAAGCCGCCAACCTCCTAATTCGGGCCCGACACTATGCGGCGGCAGCGAAGTTCCTTCACCAAGCCTCGCTAGGGTCTTCCCATTCCGTAGATTTGGATTACCGAGCCGAACTCATCGGCAAATTATCCCCCAAACCCATTTTAACAAAAGCCCTACGGCCCGAAGAGTATTTGCAGGCGTTTTTTTCAGCAGTTCTTCTCTCCAAGGGCCACGATCTTGTCCCCTTTCAGGCCCTTATCACACCCCCCATGTTAAAGATTTTTGCCACTTCAAAATCCCCAGTTAGCCTGAGCCCTGAGTGGATATCCTTTTCACAACTATCCCGCAACCAAGAGTGGCCAGTGATCAATTTTCTTGACTATACAAGCGAAATCCACTCACACTTTGACACCATTGGGAATGTACTTCACGATAGGGTGACCTACCAAGGACAAGAAGCCGAAGGTTGGTTTCTCAAGCCAACCCCGGCGGGGCTCATGATGACAGCAAATTCGATGATTCCCGAAAGTCTTATTGAGCCGTTAGAGGACCTCACGGTAAAAAAAGACAGTGTGGTCTCACTTTGGATCAAAGATTTTTTAGAGGATTTGAAACAGCAAAATCTCTATCCCGGGTTTACCTTGTCTCAGCTTTGGAAGGTTACGACTCAAGACCAAACCACAGACACCTTTCAAAACGCCCAACTCTTGATTGATGCCCTGAAAGCTCTCCTGGCGACACAACCCAACGATGTAACCGCGTGCGCGGCGGATTTTCTGCAACAAAAGGGACAGGTTCGTCGCGAATTGGGAATGGCCCTGTTAAGCGGCTATCAACGTCTAGACCAGGAACCACAGAGCTTCAATATTAGTGAAACGCTCTTCAAAGAATTCCCCGGCCCAGCAACTCAAACTTCTTACTATCACCAGCTTTTATGGACAAAACAGGTTGATGTCCTGAAAAAATTGTTAACCGAGGCCTGGAAGGCTCAGCCAAATAGTCCCCGAGCCCAAAATGACCTCCTAGAATATTACCTCACCCGGCCCAATCCTTCAGAAGCCGAGGCCTTTATTGCATCGCAAAATCTGACTCTTTCTGCCAATCAAGCTAATACCTTAGCTTGGGATGAGTTATTCATGCCGCCCCCCCTCCCTCCCCAAGCCCAGACCTACGCCCTTCAGTCCGTGACCGAAACTCAGGAAAAAAAATCCTATAACCTCAATACCTTAGCGGCAGTCTACGCCGAAGAGGGCCGGTTGGACGCTGCCCATGAAGTTTTTCTAAAATCTCTTCAAGTTGCCAACAGACAAACCCTTTTGCCCTCCGATTGGTATGTGGTAGGACTTATGGCTGAAGGCTACGGTTTAACCGACGAAGCCCGTCGGGCCTATTTGAAAATTCCCCCGACATCCCTAGATCCGCTTTCAGTGTCTATTCTAGCCCAACGCCGTTTGGCAAAAATCCCCAACGAGCTCAAGGCACACCCAGGAGTCACCAAACCATGAACCCACCCTTATACGGCTTAATCGAAGCGGGCGGCACCAAATTTGTCTGTGCCATTGCCACAGGTCCCCAGGATGTCCGTGACGAAGTTCGCTTTCCCACTACCACACCCCAAGAGACCTTAGCCCGTACCTTAGAATATTTTCAGGATGCACAGCGTCGGCATGGAAGGCTAGCCTCACTGGGAATTGGGTGTTTTGGTCCCGTGGACCTCAACCCCGCTTCACCGACTTGGGGCTATGTGACCGCCACCCCAAAGCCTGGTTGGCAAGACACCGAAGTGGCGGGGTTTCTGGGTCGTGCGCTGGGGCTTCCCGTAGGCTTTGACACCGACGTAAACGGTGCGGCCTTAGGCGAACACCTCTGGGGGGCCGGCCAAGGGTTAGCTAATCTCATTTATTTGACTGTGGGTACCGGGGTGGGAGGAGGTGTTTTACTCAATGGCCAGCTGGTTCACGGGCTTGTACACCCCGAAGTGGGCCATTTCCTCTTGGCTCCGGCTTCTACAGATAGCTTTCCTGGTCTTTGTCCTTACCATGGACACTGTGTAGAGGGCATGGCCGCCGGACCAGCTCTAGAAAAACGTTGGGGTCGCAAGGCTTTCGAATTGGAACCTTCGCACGAGGCCTGGATTCTTGAGGCGCATTACCTCGCCCAAGCCTGTTTGGCCTATGTGACCTGTTTCTCGCCTCAAAGGATTATTCTTGGTGGCGGGGTCATGGAACAAAAACAGCTGTTTTCCTTGATTCAAAAGCAGTTATTAACACTGAATCATGACTATATCCGGTCACCCTCTCTGACGCAGGAGGGTATCACCTCGTATATTGTCCCTCCCGGGTTGGGGAATAAAGCCGGCATTTTAGGGGCCCTAGCCTTGGCCCAAGAGGCGTTAGCGCGTTCTTGAACGGCAGCGAGGGCAACCCAGCACGTGGACATGAGTTTTACGTCCATCCTGGCGTTCAAAAACTCTAGCCGTGACCACTTCTGTGGGCAAAAGGGTTTGATGACAGACGGGACAATTGCGTTGCCGTTGCGGGGCTTTGTCCTTACCGGTATCGCAGTACGGACAACCGTAGATTTCCATGATTTTATCCGTTGTTGCGGTGGCAAAGACCGAAGAACGGACTTTTTGTCCCGCTTGCAGAACTTCACCACAAAGGGGACAACTCCGAACCGCACCGGAAGCGTCTGAATTCGGCACGGCAGAGCGTGTCGGCCGAGAGGTTTTGGATCGTCCGCTGAGCAAAAGAACCCCCAACAGCAAGGCTAAAAGCCCTGCCGCGAAGACCATGAGAGTTACCTCCACAGGTTAAATCACGAACGTGAAGGCCTGGCGGTTTTGATCCCGTTCCGCCACGATTTCTTCTAGGGTGAGCGTCAGGCCTGCAGTAAATCGTTCTGCTAATCGGCTCCAAAAGAAATCTAAACCGCCCCGGGGAACTTGCTCCCGAAGAATTTCAACAGGTCCTTCTAACGCGGCGAGAATATCCAGCACGCGAATTTCCGAGGGAGCCTTGGCCAACGCGTAGCCGCCGTTCGTGCCACGGTAACTTTTGACAAAGCTGGCCTTTCGTAAGGTCACCAGCAACTGTTCCAAATAGTGCTGGGGAATTTCGCGGGCCTCGGCGATGTCGCGAATTTGTAAAGAGCCCCCGGGATAGGTGGTAGCCAGTTCCATCATGGCATATAAGCCATACGCGCCTTTTGCAGAAATGGTGAACATACTCTCACCTTAATGAATCCCACTCCAGACAGTCAAGATTACCCTTCCGAAGAAAAGTCCGCCACAGCCATAAAATATTCCATATTATAGAAATTGCTGGCCGGATACAGCACCAGTCCATTCCCGACAAAGCGAAAATTCCGATCGAGAAGGACCGACCGATGATCGGGTGAGGCCATCCATTGGTCTAAAAGAGCTTGGGCCAACCCCGCATAAGTACGAGGGAGTAAATCGGGTCCGTTGAGAGTGTAACGAAAGCCGCCGCCCGTATCTTGGGGGGGGTAAACAGCTTTTCCTGATTGGTAGTCCAGGGCGAAGCCCCGGGCAATGTTTTCACCTTGAACCCCCCCCAGAATACCGACACGAGCTAAACGATCTTGTACAGTTCGCAAAGCGGCAAGGGGACTATCATGAGAGAAGTACGTGTAGCGAACCATGTCGTAGGCATGGGCCCAAGCCGCCTGGTCAAGCCTGGTACTGTGTTTTAAAGGGGGGACACCGTTCTGTTCACGGCGCAAATTGGTTTCATAAAATACGGCGGCCGTTAACAAAGCCTGGTCAGGGTTTTGAAAGTCGATCGGCTTTTGCACCTCGGGTCGCTGAAAGAATTCTTGAGCAGTGGTGGTTTGGTAATCTGCGGTGGTCCAGCCCCAGGCCGTAATTGCTAACAATAGCTCGATCACAACCAGCCCTCGGCGAAGTCTCATGCAAGCGCCTCCTTGCGGCAACTAGCCGCCCACTTACCTTACCCCTCGCTCTAGCCTCTGACAATGCCCAACCAAGACCAGCTGGCCAAAGTCCCCAGCTTGACGACACCTTGCGGAATTAGAATAAATAGCCTCATGTCCCCTGAAATTTTAGTTGTGTGTGCAGTGATTGAACGAGAGGGAAAAGTGTTGCTAGGACGGCGAGCTTCGGGCAGGTCTTTAGCTGGCAAGTGGGAACTTCCCGGAGGTAAGTGCGAACCAGGGGAAAGTGCCCCGCAAGCCCTCAAGCGTGAACTGCGAGAAGAACTGGGGTGGGAAACGTCACCTCAATATTCGATTGGAAAAGTTGTCACAACGGACCAAGGACGGTCCCTTAGTCTTGAGGCTTGGTACACCCTTGCCCCCTCGACGCCTCCCAGGGCCCACGTTCACGATGCTTTTGTCTGGGTGGATGTAAAGTTGCTTTTACAGAATTCAGAGACAAATCTCAGTCCGGGGCAACTGACTTTGGACGAACTAGCCCCTGCAGATGTTCCTTTGTTAAGAGCTTGGCTCGGCTCCTGAAAGTCAGTCTTAGTTCCCGGTAAGTTCTTGAACGAGGGCGTCAATATCGTCTTGACTGGTATCGTCACGCCGTTCAAAGGCCAGTTCTTCGTTGCTGGAACGAAGCTTATTCAAAAGTCCGTACATGAGGGCTAAAAGGGCTTTATTTCCATCCCGGGGAAATTTAGCCAGGAAATCCAAAAAATCAAACCGCGTAAGCTTTAAAATGATGCTGGGTTCCAAGGTTTTTACCGTCGCCGTCCTGGGTGACTTCAAAAACATCGCGGCTTCTCCAAAGATTTGTCCTGCACCAAGGGTATTGATATAAACGTCACGCCCCTCTTCCGCCATCGAGACTCCGACACAGCCCGTGAGTATGCCAAAAAAGGAAGGGCTCCAATCCCCTACTTTCACCACTAACTCTTCTTCCGAAAAGTCGAGAATTTCGCACTTTTCCCAGAGCCATTCTTTAGCATCGCAGTTTAAAGCTCGAAAGAATAAAAGGTGTTCACGTTGAGTTAGAAATTCAGATTTATTCGTCAAGGAGCGCATAAGACTAGTTTCAGACTTTTCTTAGCAACCTGCAAGACAATTACGAAGAAAATTGAGTGGAAGCCGTAGTTTTGAAGTGTTTGATTCGGACGGCGTGCCGCCACTCATTGAGTGTCAGTAAAATGAGGAACACGTCCATTATATTCAGAAGCATATACATCAGGGCATGGTTATGAAAAAACTCATACGTCTGAAAAACCATGAACCCGAGAAAGACGGCTATGCTGAGCGGATAAGCCCAAACCCAGCCTTTGATCAAACAAATGACCACCAACAGTTTTACAAAGGCATGACTGAGAAAGTACCAAGCCGCGAAAAGCGCCCCCCCGGGGGTAATCGAAGCCGTCCAGTGCTCCAGCCTAGCATGCCAAGGACCTTCAGGAAGCACCTGGAGAAGCGGGCGAACCACAACGTCGGCAGCCTTTTGCAAGGTCGCCACGGGTAACAACAACAGCACAAGGCCAGACACCAGTTCTAAAAGTGCATTAGCCCCTTTGAGGAGCAACCCCACCAAAAAAACTTTATGAAGGATGCGGTAGCTTCGAGAATTCAGGGGGGAAGGAGATGACATTTTGTCACTATAGTCCAGGTAAATCGTTCTCGACAAGTCAGAAGCTTTTTATACTGACTTTGGAATAAAAAATTTCCGTTCAGGAAACAGAAAATTCCTACTCAGGAAACGAAAAAATTCCACTCAGGAAACAGAAAATTCCTACTCGGGAATCGAAAAAATTCCACGCTGGGAATTTTTTGTTGCAAAAGTGGTTTTTGACGCCCAGTTAACCAGGGTAAAAGTAGGGCTTCAAAAGGCTGAACCGGCTCTTGCTTGGGGGGCACTTCCAGTGTATTTGTTGAATTTTCATGCAACCCTCGGGTCAGTGGTGGCTACATAGAAGTGAGGTGGCCCATGTCCAGATTCCTGTTAACATTTTTGCTCCTGGGGAGCTTGGCGGTTCATCTGTGGGCCCAAGCTCCTGAAAGAGTGCTTCAAAACTTTTCGCTAACGGATTCTCAGATCCAAACTTTGCAAAACATTATTGACCAAGGTCAACGGACCATCCTTGACTCTCGAGCCGACATTCGCGTCGACCAAGCCCGGCTAGCACGGTTAATTCTCGACGAACAGCCCAATTGGTCCGAAATTGAAAACGCTTTGCACCAGGACCTTCAAAAAGAGTATCAGATTCGTATTGCTTTGATTCGCCGAAACATCGAGGTACGTAATCAAATGGGCCGAGATACTTGGGTGAAGATTTTTCGCGCCGTGAGAGCCTTACATCAAATTGAAATCAGGGGGGAGGTTGCTCGAGATTACCTAAGCCCTCGACTTGTACGACTACTTCGTGAATTTCGGTATTGAATCATGTCAGCGCCAGTAAGTGCCGAACTCGACGATACTGCATTGATCGAGCGCATCGTCCGGTTCGACGACCGAGGAGCATTTGAAGTCCTCATCCTTCGACATTTGCCCTTAATACGGCGCCAACTTGTGGTGTATCTATGGTCTCAACCCGAACTGGCTGAAGAAGCCGAACAAGAAGTATTATGGCAATGCTATAAAACCTTAAAGAAATTCCGAAAAGATTCCCGCTTTACAACCTTTCTTTTCACCCTGTGCCGGCATACGGCCTTAAATGTGGCCCGGTCTCATCAAAGGACTCACCAAAGAGAACAAAAATGGTACCGGCGCGAATTACCGGAGCAAGAAGTCCGGGAACGAGAAGAGGACCCCACCCACCATCTTTTAGAAAACCAAGAAAAAAACCGTCTTTGGTCTGTGTTGGGACAGATACCTGAACCAGAGCGGTCCCTGCTTTACCTCAAAGAAGCAGAGGGGGCCGAAATTCAGGAACTGGCCAAAGCCTTTTCACTACCGGAAGGGACTGTCAAAAGTAAACTAGCCCGAACTCGTGCCAAATTCCGAATTTTATGGGAGGTTCACGAATGAAAGACAACGATTTTACGCTGGGCAAAAAACTCCAAGAAGCGGCACAAGAGCATAGCTCCACCAGGGAGGTCAACTTTGACCGACTTTGGAAGCGAACCCGAGTTAAACACTTACGCTTATCTTGGGCTGTCTTGCCTTTGGCCAGTGCCGCAGCATTTCTCATTCTGACCGTGAGTCTGTGGCCCACATTTTTTCCTTCTGCCGAAGCTTTGGCTTATCAAGAGTCAGTCAAAAGTTTTGCCCAAGAAATCATGCCCACCAATCCAGAACCGGTGAGTGAGGACTCCGAGACCACCTGGACGACGTCCTTGCTCAACAGCGATTCAGACAACCAAGATTTTTGAAACCCCAAGGCAAGAGGCGGCGACAAACTCATAAACCGGCCACAACGGCCGTCTGGAGGATTTATGATAAAGCATCTTGGCCTCGTGTTGATTGCCCTAACTTCGGGAAGTTTATTCTCGTGCTCTAGCCCCACAAGTTCTTCCCAAACTATGGGGAACGTTTCAAACGACATGGCGGCTTTGGCGGCTCAACTGAATCAAAACCAAACCGACAGTGTCCAAGCCAATTTCGTCGATGAATCAAGTTCTGCCAGCGATTCCAGTGCAACCCTTTCAGGGAGTGTTGCCAGGTCCTTGAACACCTCTTTAAACATAACGGTTACTGTAACTCATACCAATCAAGTTACGAAACCAAATGCCACTTGGTTTCAGAACGGGGATTTTGTTCAAGTGACCCGCAGTTGGACCAATGCCAACGGTGAACAGGTCACCGATACTGTGACCCGCCCGTGTATTCCCTGGGCTCAAGATTTTTCCCCTTCGGTGATCTATACTCCCAATGCCGCCAGTTCAGGCCTTTCCCCTGCCGGCATCAGTGCCACCTATAATTCCACAGCCAATACGTGGACTCTTTCGGGCCAAGAAACAAAGACCGTGAATGGTATTCCGTTGGCTCAAGTGACTTATACGTGGACCTTTGCCTATGGACCGTTTGGCACAGCGGCAAACCGGGTAGGTTTGACCCAAATCACGAAAAAAGGCGAACAAGTCGGTCCCTATACCTCAGTTGTCAAACTGAATACAACGATCTGGTACACCTACAACGCTACTCTGAAAAAAGATGTGGAGTTTTTAAGGGTGGTCGATTTTATGAATGTGAATGCTCAATCCATCGTAAAAAGGCAGGTGTATGCCTGGGGTGTGAATACCAGCTTTGCGTCAGCTGGGGCCACCACACCACCTTTATGGGACTCGACTATTTCTACGGTTACGACGGCCTCAGCCCTCAGTTTTACCCCGGCATTAGCACCTCTAGCCACTTTATCTACCAACCCCACGACGATAGATTTTTGGTACTACTCTGACCCCTCGGTATCTCTTTCCAGTCTTAGTCCCGTCTATAGCGGGTCAAATCTCAGTTCGTATCCCAAGCTTGATGTTTCCAAAGGAACGGGTTCGGTGCTCCAACAGTACGGTCCCCGAATCGCAGACTGGTATACGCCTATTTCCAGCTCTGGGACATTTACCGGCACGTATGTGCGCCGAGTTGAAATAACCCTGGGGGGAACCAACACCGCTGTCTATTACAGCCTAACCGGTTCAGGGGCGGGAACAACCCTGGTCAACACCATAAACACGCAGGTATTTCGAACCGCCGCTAACGGTGCGTTGACCACGACGAAGAAATTCTCGGATGGCATCACCTCTACCGTGACCATAACCCCCAGTTATGAGGCCAACGGGTCAATTTCAGGCTATGTCATCGACCGCAACGGCACGACCTACACGGTGGTCTTTACTAAAGATATCAGCGGAACGGTGACTTCAATGTCCGTGACCGATTCAGCGACAGGAACCACCACCAACTTCACTCCCAACCCCGATGGGACTTGGACGGCTTCCTAAAAGCTCCGAATCAGGATCGGGAAGCGGAGCTCGGGAATTCCTCCTGACGCTCCGCTTACCATTCTTCTCATATCTACTTCTCAAGTGACAAATGTCATTCCTGATTGACATTTTTGGACATGAAGAAAATACTTTCGGTATGCAGTTGTTTGTCAAAGACGTCGCGTCCATTTTGAACGTTTCCGAAAAAACGATTTACCGCTGGATTCAGAAAGGCTCCATCCCGTTTTATCGCATCAACGAGCAAGTTCGCTTCAACCGTGCCGAAATCTTGGAGTGGGCCACCAGTCAACGGATGAAAGTGTCCCCTGAAATCTTTGCCGAAGGCAGCGATGCCGCTCAACTGCCTTCCCTCACCGAGGCTCTCAAAGCCGGGGGCGTGGTGTACCGTCTGGAAGGCTCAGATGGTCCTTCTGTCCTAAAATCGATTACCGAAGTACTCAATCTTCCCGATGAAGTCGACCGTCAGTACCTCTACGAGGTTTTCTTAGCTCGGGAGTCGCTGGGTTCCACCGGCATCGGCGACGGGATTGCCATTCCTCACGTTCGAAATCCCGTCATTCTTCACATTCAAAAACCGACAGTCACCCTTTGTTTCCTGGAGCACCCCATCGAGTTCGGGGCCCTGGACGGAAAACCCGTCGATACGATGTTTGCCATAATAAGTCCCAGCGTCCGAGCCCACCTTCATCTTTTGTCTAGGTTGGGCTTTGTTCTACGCGATGAAGGGCTTCGTCAAGCCCTGCAGGAACGAGCCACCCGTGAAACACTTTTTAGTCGGGTGGAAGCCTGCGAAAAATCGATACCCCAGCGGTCGGCTCCATGATTTTTCTCGCCGCAACGATACTTCTGGCCCTGTCAGGATTTTTTCGTTGGCTTAATCCCCGAGGCCGGTTTATCCCCCAACTCTTTGTCCTGGGCCTAGCGGCGGCGGCAGGCGTTTTGGTCTCACTTTTGACCTTGGCGGGGCAGAAACTTCCTCTTGGTAACGTCCCTTTAGGGGCCCTCTCAGACGTTCTAAAGTTAGACCCTTTAAGTGCATTTTTTTTAATTCCCGTTGACGTGATCGGCTTTTGGGGCCTTTTCTACGCCCAAGGGTACTATGCCGAACACAGCTCCCCGGGCCAAAAGTCCGTAGCACTGGGTGAAGCCTCCTTAGGGCTCTTTTGGGGTTTAGCCTTAGCAGGGATGTCCCTTCTGATTGTGGCCCATCATGCCCTGGTGTTTTTGGTCGGGTGGGAACTGATGGCCCTATCGGGTTTTTTTCTCATTACTTCTCCGGATACAACCCCCGAAGCTCGTCGGGCTGGTTGGTTCTACCTGCTGGCCACCCACCTGAGCACTCTCGGCTTGTTTTTCCTGTTTACGGTTTGGAAAACCCTTTCGGGCAGTTTTTTCTTGACACCCCTCACCCTTCAGGCTTCCGGGCCACTGCTGACCCTATTCTTTTTGCTGGCCTTGGTGTCTTTTGGCCTTAAGGCAGGTTTGGTTCCCCTTCATGTTTGGTTGCCTTCAGCCCATGCGGGAGCCCCTACCCCCGTGTCGGCCCTGTTATCTGGTGTACTCATCAAAATGGGAATCTATGGTCTGCTCCGGATGCTGTTTTTAGTCCCTGACCCCCCTGTACTTTGGGGAGTTGTTTTTTTGGTGCTGGGAGCCGTCAGCGGTATTTTTGGGGTCGTCAAAGCCCTGGCCCAGCACGATATTAAGCGCCTGTTAGCCTATCACAGCGTCGAGAACATCGGCATCATCGCGCTGGGTCTGGGCTTGGCCCTTTTGGGGCGGAGTTTTCATCAGCCGCTTTGGGTCACCTTGGGGTTAGCCGGTACCCTTCTGCACGTGCTCAATCATGCCTTATTCAAGTCCTTGTTATTCTTAGGCGCCGGGTCCGTTGTGAAAGCCACCCAAAGCCGCCACCTGGACGCCCTCGGCGGTCTCATGAGTAAACTCCCCTGGACGGGGGCTTTGTTTTTTCTGGGAGCGGCGGCGATTACGGGACTGCCTCCACTCAACGGTTTTGTCAGTGAATGGTTCATTTTTCTGGGCTCTCTTTCAGGACCGTATGCCGTAGGAGCTCTCAGCCTCGCCACCCTATTGACCGTGACCGCCCTGTCCATGATGGGGGCCCTTGCCTTAGCTTGTTTTGTCAAAGTGACGGGGACCATGTTCCTGGGCACACCTCGGCAAGCTCGGGGCTTGGAGGCTGGCGAGAACCGCTGGATGGTGTGGACTTTAGTGGTTCTTGGAGGGCTCTGTGTTCTCTTAGGCTTGGTGCCTTGGTTGAGTGCCCCTCTGCTTGACCCTGTAACGGCTGGCGTAAGTCCCGGCTTAGCCCTCCCCCTTTTGACGTCAGTCCCCCTCTCCTCGCTGAGTGTATTTACAGGAATTTTAGGGCTCGTACTGGGGCTTGCGGTCGGACTGAGTCGGCTTTTTCATCGCAGTCCCCGCGTGTTGACCTGGGACTGCGGCTATGCCCAACCCACCGCACGGATGCAATACACTGCCGCTTCGCTCAGCCGACCTTTGCGCCGTCAATGGCGGTGGCTCTTACAACTTAAGCCCCCGAAAAC
Organism: bacterium; assembly: GCA_021781625.1. The sequence continues at coordinate 14,574 of JAJXWL010000004.1, read as the reverse complement.
CTTTCAACTGCCGCGCTTTATGTTGAGGCTCAGGCGATTACCGCAGGGAATGGCCCAACAGTATGTGCTTTTTGTGTTTTTAACTGCAATAGTGCTTTTGGCGACGCAATTTCCTTGGGCGACCTGGGCCAGCCTTGGGAAAGGGGGACACCCATGACAGACCAGTCCACCACGTTCAGGAGGCCTATATGTTCACCCTGATCCTTCTCGGGATCGTTCTTACTGCCTTTAGCGGTTTTGCCAGTTTTCTGCCCCTGTCCCCACGTCGTGCGGCGATGGTCACGGCGGTGAGCGCTCTGGGAGGAGCTGTTATCGCGCTGACCGGAACCTTATTGAGTCTGGGACAAGCGCCGGTGGTACTGACCTGGCAAATTCCAGGGTTTTCGACCGTGTTCACCCTGGGTATAGATGGGCTTTCGGTACCGTTTCTCGTCTTGATATTTATGATCACACCGGCCGCCGGGTTCTGGGCTGTCGGACATGGTCCCTTTACGCCAAGGGCCTCTGACCAACGACTACAGGTGGCGTTCGGGCTGCTATCAGCTGGCATGGCCTTGGTCACCTTAGCCCGTGATGGGCTAACCTTTCTCCTCTTCTGGGAACTGATGGCCCTGGCGGCCTTCTTTGCTGCCACAGCAGAATATCAGCACCCGGAAACGCGGCGCTCCGGCTGGGTTTATCTGACAGCGACCCACGCGGGGACCTTGGCCTTGTTTTTACTTTTTGCCCTCTGGAAGTCGGCCACGGGAAGTTTCCTGCTGGTACCGTCTCCAGCACTCGACTCCGCCACGATGGTCACCCTCCTGACGCTGGGCGTACTCGGGTTCGGCGTGAAAGCCGGTTTGGTTCCTCTCCACTTTTGGCTCCCCGACACTCATGCCAACGCACCTAGTCACGTTTCGGCCGTCATGTCGGGAGTCATGCTGAAGATTGGGTTGTACGGAATTTTGCGTCTTATCCTGCTCTTGCCCAACCTGCCCGCGGTTTCGGGTGAGGTTCTTTTGGGCCTAGGCGCCTTAACTGCCCTCAGTGGTGTCTTTTTAGCCCTCAACCAACGCGATGTTAAACGCTTTTTGGCGTATTCCAGTATTGAAAATATTGGTTTAATCCTCATGAGTCTGGGCCTTGCCGTCACGGGTCGTGCCCAGCACAGACCGGACTTAGTGTTGTGGGGTCTTGCGGGGGCTCTTTTTCATATTCTGAATCATGGGGTGCTCAAACCTCTGCTGTTTTTGTCAGCGGGAAATATCCTTCACGCCACGGGAACCCGCGACATCGAAAAACTGGGGGGGCTACGCCGCGCTCTCCCCTGGACGACCTTGGCTTTTGTGCTCGGGGCGGCTGGTTTGGCGGGGTTGTTCCCGCTTAGCGGCTTTGTCGGCGAGTTTATGATGCTCAAGGGCTTTTTTATGTCCCTTGGGCCAGGAACGGGAGTACTCATCCTCGGCGTAGCGATTGTACCAGCCGTGGGAGCCCTGGCGCTGGCGGCTTTTGTCAAAGTCACGGCGGGAGTGTTTCTGGGAAACCCTCGTTCGGAGCTTTCGTCCCAAGCTCGGGATCACAGTCGAGCCCTTCTGAGCGTCTTGGGGGGAGCGGTGGTGCTTTTGGGAGCAATGCCGTTTCTTCTCCTTCCGTTGATTGAACCAGCCCTGGCGTTATTTCAACCGGGACTGAGGCTGAACTTTCCCGCTGTTCCCTGGACACTTCTAAGCCTGGTTCTTTGGGGAATAGCCGTTTTGGCCCTAGCCTTCCGTTACCAAAAAACCGGCCCCACCTGGGACTGCGGCTATGCGTTCCCTTCGGCTCGGATGCAATATACGTCGGCTTCTCTGAGTGCCAACCTCACCAGCTGGACGCACGCTGAGGCCGACAAGCGAGGCGAACCGCTCAGCTATCGAAAGCAAACTCGAGACCCCATCCTTGACCTTTCTTTATTCCCCCTGGTTCGTCGTGTGGAACAGGCCCTGGGCCGTTTGCACCGACTTCAAAGGGGCAACATTCAGTTGTATTTAGCGCAAATCCTCCTCTTTGTTTTGATTTTATTATTAGGGAGCTTTGGAAAATGAACATCCTGAGGATTGTTCTTCATCTCTTCGTGCTATTTCTTTTTCCGCCGCTTGTGCTCGGAACCGTGAATAAAACCAAAGCCTGGTTTGCCGGCCGCCAAGGTGCCCCGTTGTTGCAACCTTACTACGACCTAGTCAAACTCTTTCGTAAACACACCGTGCTGAGTAGCACAACGACTTGGGTCTTCCGGTTAGCTCCCTTGATTTTGCTTGCCAGTACCGCCTTAGCCGGTTTGTTTGTCCCTCTCTTTGACGTGTCCGCCCCCTTGAGCTTTTCAGGTGATTTTATTTTGGTGGCCTACCTGTTGGCGTTGGGTCGTTTTTTTACCACCTTAGGCGCTTTGGACACCGGTTCAGCTTTTGAGGGTATGGGGGCTTCCCGCGAGTTAACGTTTAGCTTTTTGACCGAACCCGCCTTGTTCTTGGGCTTTTTAACCCTCATCAAAATTTCGGGTAAGCTAGACCTCAACGGTTTTTTACTTAGCCCTTACTTGCATTACAGCTCTCAACTGACGGCCCCCATCGTCTTGACCGTTCTAGGGCTCTTCTTAGTTTTTTTAACCGAAACCAGCCGTTTACCCGTAGATGATCCGGCCACGCACCTTGAGCTGACGATGATCCATGAAGCCATGATTTTGGACAATAGCGGGCCGTTACTCGGAGCCGTTGAGCTTGCCTCCGCCATGAAGTTTTTCCTTTTGGGCTCCCTACTCGTCCACATTGCCGTCCCCGGAGTTAACGGGGTGCCCTGGGGTGCGGTCTTGCCGCTGGCCGAAGTTCTTCTTTTGGCCATCGTGGTGGGCGTGCTGGAGTCGGCTTTTGCCCGACTTCGCTTGAAGAGGGTCCCTTTATTTTTGACCGGTGCCGTCTTGTCGTGCGGGGCGGGATTTCTGTTGCTAGTGAGGTAAACGATGCCGTGGTTTCATGATCTTGAGAATGCCGTCTTGGTGATTGTCTTAGTCCTTAACCTCTTTGCCTTAGGGTCGAGCCGCATCCTAACCGTCATCCGCATCGCGGCGGCTCAAGGGGCCCTTTTGTCCCTTTTGCCCCTTTTGAACCCCACGGCAGGGTGGCCCAGCTTTGCGGCGTCGGCGGGAGCCATTGTTTTAAAGGGGTTTGTGATTCCGTTTATGATGGGGAGAAGTCTCCGAGCCGCAAAAATCAAACGTGAAGTGGAACCTTTCATTGGCTTTTTTCCGTCAGTCCTTTTGGGAGCGGGCGCCACCGGGATTGCCCTCTTGCTTTCCACACAAATTCCACTTGAAGCAAGTCAAACGGGGACTTTAATCGTCCCTGCCTCGATTGCCACGATCATTGTGGGTTTTTTGATCCTCACCACACGCTACAAAGCCCTGACTCAAGTCATCGGCTACCTCATTCTCGAAAACGGCATCTACCTCTTTGGTTTGCTTTTGGTCGAAGCACTTCCCCTTGTGATCGAGCTGGGTGTGCTTTTGGACCTCTTTGTCGGCATTTTTGTCATCACAATCATCACTAACCGCATCAACGACACCTTTGCTTCGATGGACACCCGTCGGCTGGCGTCCTTGAAGGAGTAATAGATGGGTCTGTTGTTAATTCTTATCCCCCTGCTACTTGCGGGAGCCTCGGCCTTGTGGCCTTCGGAACGCCAGCGTCCGGTCTTTTTACCTTTGGCCAGTTCGGTGACCTTGGGTCTCAGTCTGACCTTGGCCTTCACACCAGCACAAGCCGCTTGGGGGGATTGGCTTGAACTGGACGCCGTCGGTTTAGTCATCTTACTGGCGGTGCAAGGCCTAACCTTTGCGCTGTCGTTTTATGCGGCAGGTTACCTCCGTTACCGAAAAGAACGTTCCAACAAGGTTTTTGTGGTCAGCTGGCTGATCTTTTTAGGGTTAGCCTCCTTGGTCGTCTTAGCTCGGCACCTGGGTTTGCTGTGGGTGGCCATCGAAGGGACAACCCTGGCCACAGCTCCCCTGATTTACTTTAATCGCACGAGCCAAAGCCTTGAAGCTACCTGGAAATACCTTTTAGTCATCTCGGTAGGAATTGCCCTGGCGCTCTTGGGAACGTTCTTTTTGGCCTATTCGGCCTTTCAAGCTGGTCTTACCCCCACTTTAGATTATCCCACCCTGGTCGCCGAAGCCCGTCGACTGTCGCCCTCGTGGCTCAATGCCGCCTTTATGCTCCTCTTGGTCGGTTACGGCACCAAAATGGGCTTAGCTCCCATGCATACCTGGAAGCCGGATGCCTATGGAGAAGCCCCCGGAGCCGCAGGAGCTCTTTTAGCAGGAGGGGTCACCAGTCTGGCTTTTTTGGCCATCTTACGCGCCTATGGCATTGTCGCGGCGGCCGGGTTGAGTTCCCATGTTTCAGGGCTATTAACAGGTTTAGGTCTGTTTTCTATGGCCGTCGCGGCTCTGTTCCTGTTGGGTCAAAAAGATCTGAAGCGAATGCTGGCGTATTCCAGTGTCGAGCAAATGGGGATTTTGCTTTTGGGCTTGGGAACGGGCGGAGCTGCCCTGTGGGGTATGCTGTACCATGTTTTGACGAATGCCGCCACCAAGGGGGTGCTGTTCATGTCTGCGGGAAACATCCATCGTTCCTATGACAGTAAAAAAATTGATGTGGTTCAGGGTGCCTTACGGCGTTTACCTTGGACGGGAACAATCTTTCTGCTGGGCTTTTTTGCCATCACGGGTTCGCCCCCGTTTGGTCCTTTCTTTAGTGAGTTTGCCATTTTAACCGCCTTGGTCCAGCAAGGTGGCTTCCTCCTTGCGCTGGCCTTTATCGCCCTGTTGTTTTTCGTCTTTTTTGGCATGGGCAAAACCGTACTTCACGCCCTTCAAGGGCCCGTGCCGCCAGGCACCCCGCAAAGTCCTTACCGCGAAGGTCTCCTTACCGCTGGGGTTCCTTTGCTTTTACTCCTGGTGGTTTTAGCCTTAGGGCTATGCCTCCCGACAGAAGTCCAAACCTGGCTCAAACAAGCGGCTCTGTCGCTGGGAGGTCATTCATGACTTCTTGGCAAACCCTTGCCAATGCGGAATGCCTCGGCCAAGACCAGGTACCGTTTTTACCACCCGAGGATTTTTTTGCTTCGGTAGACGAGCACTTAAGGTCCACTCGCGTCGTCGCGTACTTTGCACGTCCTGATGAAACCGGCCACGAATTGACGGCGGTGTTTGCCGATGACGCGGAAAACCGGCTTTTCACCGCACGAACCCTCATCACGGGAAACCAGATCCCTTCGCTTTCCTCACAACACCCTCAACTTCAGCGCTACGAACGAGAATTAGCCGAAGCTGGTTTGGTATCAGACCCCACTTTAACGCACTTACGTCGTCCTCCGTTACCCGGGGACCCGGAACAGTTTCACCCGCTTCCCGGCGAAGAAGTCCACGAAGTCGCTGTGGGCCCCGTCCATGCCGGGGTCATCGAGCCAGGGCATTTCCGCTTTCAATGCCGGGGCGAAACCGTCTATCGTCTCGAAATCGCCCTGGGATACCAGCACCGAGGTTTAGAAGCGGCCTGGGAAGGCGGCCCTCACCCTCGAACCCTACACTATGCCGAAACTCTTGCCGGGGATACTACCCTAGCTCACATGACCGCCTACGCCCGAATTCTGGAAGCTCTGGCCGGAACCCGGGTCCCATTACGGGCAGAAGCTTTGCGCGCCCTCGGCTTAGAGTTAGAACGCTTGGCCAACCATGTGGGTGACCTCGGGGCCTTGGCTGGAGATACCGGTTACCTGCCGACCGCAAGTTTTTGTGGAAGAATCCGGGGAGATTTTCTCAACTTGACAGCCCTCGTCTGCGGAAACCGTTTTGGCCGAGGTTGGGTCATTCCCGGCGGGGTGGCCTTTGACCTCGACCAACCTCGGGTGGCAGAACTCCAAAAACGGTTAGAATCGTTAACCCGTGAAACCAGCCAGGCTATCAACCTACTTTGGACCACTTCTTCGGTGTTAGCGCGAATGGAGCACATCGGCCCCCTCAGCCGAGAACAGGCCCAAACCTTGGGGCTCGTTGGTCCAGCGGCCCGCGCTTGCGGCCTTGTCCGTGATGTTCGTTTTGATCAGCCCACCGGATTCTACCGTTTTCAACAAATCCCTGTTTCGACCTACGACACCGGCGATGTCTTTTCACGGGCTTACGTCCGTTGGCTCGAAATTCAAAAATCCTTGGCTTTTCTCCATGACCTTTTAAAGAACCTGCCATCGGGAGCCCTGTCAGCCCCCGTGGGAGAGCTTAAACCCAACCATCTGGCGGTGGCTCTGGAAGAAGCCTGGAGGGGTGAAGCCGCCCACGTAGCCTGGACCTCTCCAGACGGCAAACTGGCCCGCTACAAAGTTGTTGACCCCTCTTTTCACAATTGGACAGCCCTAGAATGGGCGCTCAAGGGCCAAGAAATCTCTGACTTTCCGCTGTGCAACAAAAGCTTTAACCTATCGTATTGTGGACACGATTTATGATGCGGACAGATTTTAGGACAGGAGTTTGACATGATACGCTCTTTCTTGACGCGTTTGGCTCAAGGGCATCGAACCATAGGGTATCCCCACAAAGCCCCGCCCCCCCTTTCTGACCGTTACCGTGGTAGACCGTATGCCGACACCTCCCGCTGCCCCCCCGGGTGTCAGGTTTGTGTGCAGGCCTGTCCCGTGCAAGCCCTCAGTCAAGACGAAGGTAAACTCAACGTAGATCTAGGGGCTTGCCTCTTCTGCACCGATTGTCAGACGGCTTGTCCTGAAAAAATCTTAGAGTTCACCCCAGAGTTCCGAATGGCTTCACGTCAACGAGACAACTTAATCGTCCCTCTCGATGAAAAAGGGGCCGTGATTCCCGAAGCTTTTGCCCGCGAAATTCGCAGGCTTCTGGGTCGCAGTCTGAAAATTCGCGAAGTGAGTGCGGGGGGGTGCAACGCTTGTGAAGCTGATGTGAATGTCTTATCGACTATAGGTTGGGATTGGGGGCGTTTCGGCATTCAAATTGTGGCATCACCGAGGCACGCCGACGCGCTTTTGCTCACGGGACCAGTGACCACACACATGGAACTTGCCGTTCAAAAAACTTACGCCGCCATGGCCGACCCCAAATTGGTCATTGCCGTCGGATCCTGTGCTATCGCGGGGGGGCCCTTTTCTGGCCACTCCAGTGTCCGGGGTGGCGCAGGGCAAATTCTTCCCGTCGATTTATATATTCCCGGCTGTCCGCCGCATCCTTTAACGATTCTTGACGGCCTGTTGCGGGCGTTAAACAAAATTAGGAGGCCGCATTGATTGTTCTCGGCTATATTTTTTCTTTACTCATTGGCGTAAGTCTAGGTCTCATCGGTGCCGGCGGCTCGATCTTGACCGTACCCGTTCTGGTGTATTTTATGGCGATCCCCCCGGTTTTGGCGACGGCGTATTCGTTGTTCATCGTCGGCACCACGGCCCTGGTGGGGTCGTTTCGCTTCATGCACCGCAAACAAGTGAGCTTTAAAACAGCCCTCGTTTTTGCACTACCGGCTTTTCTCGCCGTCTTTTTTACCCGGCTTTGGTTGGTTCCAGCTCTGCCCCACGTCCTTTTGACCTGGGGGACTTTCAGCCTGACGAAAAATGTTTTTATTATGGTGCTGTTTGCTGTTCTGATGCTTGCAGCGTCGATTTCGATGATTCGGGGAGGACAGGGCCAGGAGGAGGAGCCTGAATCGTTCACACCGAAGTACAACCTTCCCCTGATTATCGGAGAAGGTCTGCTGGTGGGTGTGCTCACGGGAATGGTCGGAGCAGGCGGTGGCTTTTTGATTATTCCTGCACTAGTGATGTTAGCCCGTCTCCCGATGAAAATCGCGGTCGGAACTTCCCTCCTGGTCATTGCGATCAACTCGCTTTTGGGCTTTTTGGGCGATGTGAGCGCTCATGGCCAGAATATCCAATGGCCGTTTCTTTTGGTCTTTACCCTTTTACCCGTTGGCGGCATTTTTATCGGTGCCGCCCTCACCAAAATCATCTCGGGGTCCAAACTGAAAAAGGGCTTTGGTTGGTTTGTCCTAGTGATGGGAATCTTGATTTTGCTCAAGGAACTGCTTTAGCTTTCAAGTTTGTCGTTCGAGGGAATGCTAAGGAGCCGTATAAATCGGGTGAAGTTCGGCTTCTAACTTGTCTTCGGCGATATGTCGAGCCAAAAATTGAAACTTGTGGCGGCAGTGCGGGCATGATAACGGATACCCGTTCAAAAAAGCCGTTTTTTGAGGAATATCAAACGATAGCGGACTGCCGCAGTTGGGGCAGTACTTCGGCAAGTCATCAAAAAGGCTTTTCACGGCAGAGCCTCCCAAGCTTCTACGATGAGGCGCACAATTTCCTCGGGAGTCCGGTGCGAAACCTCAATCTTGAGGTCAACCGGAGGCACGGCGTCGTTGTCAATGCCATAGAGCTTCAGGTACCGGTCGTGGTCGCGTTGATCCCGTTCTCTTGTAGTTTCTAGAATACCAGCATCCAGCTCACTCCCTTCACGCTGATGGATTCGTGCCGCCCGAACCTCTAACGGAGCTTCAAGCCAAACCCTCAGGCGGGCTTCTTTCCACAGCCAAATGGCCAACCGAGAGGCCAAAATACTGGGGGCACTGTTGGCCCGTTCGAGCTGACGTTCGTCGACCAAGTAGTCCCACTTTGGGTCGTGCTCGGCTTCTTTAGCAATTTGGGCCAAGGGTAGGCCCAGCTCTTGGGCCAAGGAACGAAAGGTGTAATTGACCACTTGGGCCCCTAAACGTTCAGCCAGAAGAGTACTTACTGTGGTATTGCCACAGCCGCTTTTGCCAGAAACGGCAATTCGGACGAGTTTATTCGACATTTCTTGCCTGCTCACGGATATTTTCAAGGGCATCTTTTAAGGCAACTACCCTCTGTTGAACCTCGGGAAAGGTCGTCTTAGAGCCGATGGTGTTGATTTCCCGCCCCATTTCTTGGCACAGAAAATCCAGCCGTTTCCCCAAAGCGCCTTGCTCTTGAAATAAAAGCTCACAAGCCTCCAGGTGCGACTTGAGCCGGACCAACTCCTCGTGCACGCCCGAACGCAACAAGAGCACCGCAGTTTCTGCGGCGACCCGGTTCTCATCGACCTCGGCTGCCAATTCGGCGAATTTTCGTTTGAGAGAGTCGCGAAAGACCTCTTCCATTTCGGCACTCCGAGCCGCGATGGCGGCCTGTCCGTCCCGCAAAATCGCCAACTGCCCTCGAATATCGGCTTCTAGTCGTTCCCCTTCGGCTCGTCGCGTGGCGGCAAAGGCTGACCAAAGCTCTTTCAAAGAGGCCTCCAAAACCGACCATACCTCTTCGGGGCGCACCGAGTCTTCTGCCGAAAGCACGCCGGGACGGTCGGCTATATCGGCCCAAGTAAGCCGACCAGGAAGCTGGACGGCCTTTTGGATCGCTTGAAGGGCTTTTTTCCAAGCCTGGGCCGCATCCACGTCTACCCGTAGCGGAGCGGTACCTGACTTTTCTTTAAAGCGGACGTTGAGTTCCACCCGGCCGCGAACAGCCTGAGCCGCCAACTGATCGCGGAGCTGACCTTCCCATCGGGCCAGGAGGGGCGGCAAGGTCACAAACAAGTCTAAGTACCTGTTGTTATAGCTTTTTAATTCCACGGCTAAGACATATTTATCGGCTTGAATTTCGGTAAAGGCAAAGCCCGTCATGCTGATCATAGGGTTACCCCTCCCGTTGTACGGCGTTCTAAGTAAGCTTTGCCGACTTTCCAATTGTCCCCCGCGCCCATAGTCACCAACAAATCCCCTTCGTGAAGGGACTCCAGGTAGTACGGCAAGGCGTCGAGGGGTTCTTCAAAGTACCGAACCGCCCCCCGCAAGGCACGCGTTCGGTCGTAGAGCAGACGGCCGGTGGTGACACCGTCCCAGGTTTCTCGTGCCGAAGCGTAAATCTTGTGCAAAATCACTTCATCTGCGGCTTCTAAAGACTTGGCAAATTCGTCCAAGAGGGTTTTGGTCCGGCTATAGGTATGGCTCATAAAATCGACGACTAAGCGGCGGTCTGGATAAAATTCCCGTAAGCCTTCCAAGGTCGTTTTAATGGCTGTGGGGTGATGCCCATAATCGTCCATGACCAAAACTCCACCGACCTCGCCAATCCGTTGAGAGCGGCGTCGGGACCCTCTGAAACTTTCCAAGGCTTGGGCGACGCGGGCCACTTCCGCTTCATTCGGCCAACGGCCTCGGTCGTCATAAAACAAAGAAAACGCTAAAGCGCAAGCCCCGGCGGCGTTGACAATATTATGCCGGCCCGGAAGTGTCAGTTTGAGGGGGGTGGTCCAACCAGCCAAGGAAAACTGAACCAATCCTGGTTGAAAATCCACAGCTTTGACTTGAAAGGGACTGCCCTCGGCCGTTAGACCGTAGGTCCGCCAAAGCACATCGCTTCGAGCGGTTTTGGTCCGTTCCCCCAGCTTCACCGCTCCCGGCTCGTCGGCACAGGTAATGAGCGTGCCGCCAAGGGGTAAGCGTTGGGTGTACTCCCAAAAAGCGGCTTCGATATCGGCTTCGTCGCGAAAGTAATCCGTATGGTCCAATTCTATGCTGGTGCATAAAATCTTCGCCGGGTGAAAATCCAGAAAGTTTCGGCGATATTCGCAGGTTTCGGCCACAAACCAGCGTTTTCCCAGGCGGAGGGTGGCCCGTTCTCCAAAGTCAGGGACTAACGAGCCGGCAAGTACCGAGGCGTCCAGTCCTAAGGCGCGTACCACCACACCCGTCATCGCCGTGGTAGTCGTCTTGCCGTGCACCCCCGCAATCCCTGCGGCACCCGCAGGAGCAAAACGAAGTGAAAACGCTCCTAAGGCTTGGGTATAGGTCAGAACCGGAAGTCCCAGCTCGCGGGCCCGCACCAGTTCAGGGTGTGTTTCAGGGTTATAGGCCGCAGAATAAATGACCAAATCGGCTTGAGGGGGAACATTTTCAGACGCAAAGCCTTCAAAATAAGGCACCCCTAAGGCTGCCAAAATCTCGTCTGTAAAAAACTTGTCGGCGACATCACTGCCGCTCAATTCAACCCCTTGGTCGACTAAGAGTTCGGCAAGAGCAGCCATTCCTGTTCCCTTGATGCCTACCATATACACCCGCCGAGCGCGGCGCAAAAGCTCGTCTGAATCCATCTCAATACCATAAAGAGCCCATGGTGAATTGACAAGACCTCCGAGAAGCCTATTATGCTCCGGAACACTCATGAATCACGCTGACCTTCGTTTAGGAATCGTTTTTACCCCGCTCTCCCTCGCCCAAAACCTCGTTCGCCGATTTGGCTTGGCAGAACGGTGGAAGGCCGGGGCCACTCTGATGGACCCTACCTGCGGGGATGGGGTATGGTTTCAAGCCTTGGTGAATGAAGCGGTTTTGTCGGGTTGGACACCCGTGGCTCGCGATTTTGAACGGCTTTACGGTGTCGAGCGTGACAAAGCCGTGTTTCAACTGCTGAAAAACCGCTTTGCCCAACAGGGTTGGCCCTTTCTTGCCACCAACTTTGTTCATCAAGATTTTCTGAGTGCCTCCAACCTACCCAGGGTGGATATTGGGTTGGGGAACCCGCCGTGGGTCGGGTTTTCGGCGCTCCCTGATCACGAAAAAGAGCTTTGGAAACCCCTGTACCGCCAACTCGATCTGATTCCTGATGCCCGTGCGGCTCTTGCTGGTGCTGCCCAGGTGGACTTGGCAGCCCTGGTGACGGCTTACTTTTTGACGAATTGTTGGACGCAACAAGGCCCCACGGTCTTTGTTTTGCCCCGGAGCCTCGCCGTCTCTGCGGCTCACCGGCCCTTTCGTCAACATTATTCGGCGACGCTTTGGGAAAAACTCCCCCAAGCCTTCCCTACGGTGGGGACCTCGGCGGGTTTAGGAGTTTGGGGGCAATCCTCGCCCTCAGAACCCACCCCGGACAAAGCTTGTATCGAGCCGATCACCAAGAGCTACGAAAACCCAGAAAAGCTTTTTGACCCAGTTCTGGCCATTCCGGTACCACCCTTAAGCTTGCCGCGCCAAGGCATCAACACCCAAGGTTGCAATGACGTGTTTTTCTTTGAGACCAAGCCCGAACATATCGAGGAGACTTTATTGCACCCCGTGCCTGTCGCGGCCAATTGGCAACCTCATCGAGAAGGGCAAATCCAGCGTTGGGTTCTTTTGCCCTATGACCGCAAGGGACGGCTATTGGGTCCCCAGGAGCTTTCGACAAACTTCCCAAGGGCTTGGGCTTACTTGTGTTCCCAGCAAGAGCGTTTACGACAACGTCGAGGAACACTGATTCGCAAACGGATTAACAAAGGGGATTGGTACGCGCTTTGGGGTGTGGGACCCTACACCTTCCAACCCTGGAAGATTGTCTGGCCAGCCTATGGCCACAAACGCTTTACCCCCGTTTTATTGGGTCCCCAAGTCTGGGTTCCCCAGCAAGCCCTACAAGGCTACTGTGCGTTTTCATCGCGCCGCGAAGCCCAAAGGGTCTTTCGCTCTTTGGCCAAACTTCCCGTCGAAGAAACGTTGACGGCTTGGGAAGGGGCGGGAACTCCCAGCTGGGCTCAGCCGGGAAAAATGCGACATTTTTTTGTGGTTCGTGAACAGAGTATTCCGAGGGACCGTTCTAGTGGGCCCAAGTCAGGCAGAATTAGGGCAAGAGACTGAGGCCCCATAGTCGGCCCGTTTCTGAAGCTTTTTGGGACTCCGATAACCATTCGGCCAGATCAGGTCCCCTGGACACGACGCCTAGCTGTGACCATTTTTCTGACAAAGGAACCAACGTAAAAATCGAACGTTTTAATCCGAGGCGCTGACAAGCTCTCCAAAGTTCGTCTTCGTGGTCAAGAGCAATCACAACAACAGCGCAAGACGACAACAAAGCTGCGGCGACGGTTTCCAAGGGGTCCACTGCTGTATCCAATAGCTGGACTGCCAAGCCTGCTGAACTCAACCCTGCCGTTAAGGCGGAATACCAGGGTTCAGCCAAACCCGCCTCGGGGGCACCCAAGAGGGTAACGGCAGAAGGACCTCGAAGACTCCAGTCAGCAAAGTCTTCATACCATTCTGAGATGTTTTGCTCGCGACCCCAAGCCAGACCTAAGCGAGGAGCAAAAGCTTTCAGTTCGGGAAGGGCAAGGACTCGCTTGGATAACGGAAAAGGACCCCGGCTGGCATACCAAAGCAACGCCTGCTGTTGAAAGAAATCTTTTTCGGAGGGAGTTAAGGAAACCGAGTCTCTTAGCCCCTCGGTTTCTCCGGGGCAAGAAAACATTTCCCCTGAAAATAAAACTCCCGAGGTCTTTTCCAGAACCATCCCGGAACCTGGGCGCTGAGGGTCATCCCAAAATTCAAATTGCCAGGTTCCCCACGAGAGCGGAGCTCGGCCACTTACGTAATCCACGACGAGCAAGTCCGGGTTTTGAGACTTTAACCAAGTTAAAACCTCTTGCGATTGCGGGTTCGAGAGCAACAACACAACTTTGACGGGACCGGGGTTTTCTTCTTCCAGCACGGAAACACCCCATTCCGGGTCATCCCAGGGGTCGATCAGGATACCGCCCTCCAGGTACCAGGCATTTCGGCACACACCCTGTGGGACAGGACAATTCTCCCAGCGCTCCAGTTCCCCGGCGGCCAGTTCGGCGGTTAACCGGAAGATACCCGGCCAACATGGATTCTCACTCGTCATACGACGATCTTACTCAAGAAAACAGGGCTTAATCAAGAAAATAAGTTTTTTTCCACGAAACTCACGACGTGTACTAGAATGAACACAGGGAGTACCGAACACATGAAACTTCAAGCCAAGTTGAGTTTCCTGATTCTAGGTGCCGTCGTCTTATTCGGTGCCGCCATTACCTTGTATTTTGCCCTATTGGCCCCAGCCCGTGAACTGAGGTCCGATCAAACGATTCTTCAAGAGGCTTCCTCGAAGTTTTTGCTAGAACGAGCCATGTTGAACCGACTTCCCATGGTTAGCATGGCTGAATCACTTCAGTCTTTACAAAGCGCCCACGAGCAAACGGAGAAAGCCCTCGCTCGCATCAGTCAATTGGCAAACTTAAGAGCCGCAGCCCGAGAAATCTCTCAGGCCATGAGCATTATTGATACCCTGGCGCAAAACGCTCAAGACAGCTATCAAAAGGTCTTGGATGCCGCTCAAGCTGTCACGCAAGAAGCAAGTAAAGCCGGAATCTCGGATCGGGAACTGGTTGTTTATGACCTTTTAGTGAGTCCGCTGGTCCTCCACTCCGCGATCTATACCCCCTTAAAAGCAGAAGTGGAAACCCTCAGAAAAGCCCTGCAAAACGATGATGTTTGGATCGACAGTGCTTCCCAAACTCTAGAAGCACAAAATGAAACTATTCATGGGTTGGTTGATAAAGTTGAGAAAAACGTCTCTTCAACAGCCTTAGTTGTCGTTATTTTTGTCTTTCTCGCTTTGCTGGGAGGGGTCCTGTTTATGGCACGGCGGCTCTCAAAATCGGTAGCGCGCATTGCTCGGGAAGTTCAACTTCTTCGTGAT
>JAJXWL010000102.1 GCA_021781625.1 bacterium | reverse complement strand
CGTCTCGACCGTCCCCTGAGGGAGCAACCGGTAGGTCCCAAAGGCATTGGACCACTGTAAGGCTGAAGTTCCCGGCAACCATTCGGCACGATCAACAGGAAAAGTCAGGGTTTTGAGTTTTCCTGTACTGAGATCAGCTTCAAACCAACCAGTATCAGAGTTTTGTGGCGAGGTGGCATGGACTGCAAATAACAAGTGCTCATTCTGATCAACAGCCAAGCCTGAAAAACTCACTTGAGCAGACAAAGCTCCAGCTAGACTGCTCCATAGGAGCAAAATCCCCCAACGTTTCATGGATACATCCTTAACAGTTCTAGCGGACGAATTCCCAGGCGTCCAGAGCTTCTTCCAAAGCGGCAAGACGACATAATAGAGCATTTAACCGTTGAATTTGCCGCTGAACTTCGCGGTCTTTTAAGCCTTGTAAAGACTCGTCCAGGACCTGAGCAAATTCGGGGACCTCATGAAGACGGGCCCCGCAACTGGGACAATACAAATAACTGCGGTTGACCACAGTCGAACAACGGGGGCAAAACTCAACTTCCATCCTTTTATTGTAAAAGCGCCTCCGTTCTGGCGCAAGACCAAAGGTTTACTGGGGAGCAAAATACCCCAACTGACCTCGCCCCGTTTCTTTATTGAACCTAGAAACTTCTACCCGCACAGGAATTATCTGAGTTCCGTCCTGCTGAGGCGTAATCGATTTATAGCTCAAAGCATACAAGCCACTGATACGATTGTCCTGGTCGTCCAGAAAAAGTTGAAGGTTTTGGCGAGAAGAGTAGACACGTCCGCCTGTAGCTTTCACCAAAAACTGAATTTCTGGCGGCAAAGGGTTGTCAGCCACGGAAACAACACTAAAGACGATACCATTATTTTTGAGGTAATCGGCAACTTCGGGCAAAGCATAACGAGCAAAAGCCCTCGGGGGGAGATTTCCAGACGTCAGGTAGACAACCGTCCGTTTCCGCAACGATGGAATCATTGAGGATGCCGCTAGACGGATGGCTACGTCGAGTTCTCCATTCGCTGTCAAAGTGGAGGGGTCAGTGGCGGCCGCTTCATTATCTGAAGCCGAAGAAAACCGTTGATTTTGAGGAACTGGGTGATGGGTATCGGCAAATAAACCGATGCCCCCTTTTGTTGCCCAAGCTCGGCTAAAAAAATCTACCGTTTGACGAACCGCATCATCGGCATCCGCCATGCTAGGATCTCGGTCAACTAGGAGGGCTACATCGGCTTCGTGAGAACGGAATCCTTGAAATGTTAATTGAGTATTGACAACCCGGGTTCCACTTTCTGAGAGTAATAGATTCGTTGCATCCAAACCCGTTACAGGCCGTCCCCAGCGGTCTTCGACTTCAAACCACACGGCAATCTTAGGATAAGCCGAACGGTCAACCCGCAAGATCCTTACCCACAACCCCGAATAAATGGTATGGCCTTCTGTAAGAATACGAATTTTACTGGCATCAAAGTCTGACAAAAGCAAATCTTGGTTCGCATCAATGACAGCATCCGTCACATTAAGTCCTTGGTTCCATTCAGGGTCAAAAGGGGTCACGGTATTTTGAACCGTATCAAGAATCCAAACTTTGGGGCCATCCGAGACCAGTAACCGTCCATCTGACATCAAAGATAGTCCTTCAGGTCCCTGAAAGAGGTCCTTGCCGTAGGTTTCCAGCCAGTTTCCGCTTGTATCAAAAGCATAAACAGCCCGCTTGTTTTTATCGGCGACAAAGATTGTGTCAGAAGTCGCTGCCAAGCCAGTTGGCTCGGATAGTCCATTAAAGCCCACGGTCGGTCCACCAAACGAAAATAAGAACTTACCCTCAGGGTCAAATTTCGACACTCGGGCATTACCCCAGTCCGAAACATAGATGGCCTGACCGTCCGTGGCCAAAAACTGAGGGCCCAAAAATTGCCCATCGCCACGGCCCGTACTACCAAAAGTTTTGACGGTTAAGCCATTATGATCAAGAATGGCCACATTATCTGTGGTAAATTCGCTGACATAAAAATGATCCCGAAACGGCAGCACATCAAACGGAGCCCTTAAACGTCCTACAGCACCGACAAAACGTTGCTCTAAATCCCCGTTCGCATTAAACCTCATGACATCTTCGCTACCGAAGGCGGCCACCAGAAAGCCGCCATCCGGCAGGGGCCGCACGGCCGTGGGTCTCAAAAAAAGAGCCCGACCTGTCCCGTCCTTGGTCTTACCGTTTAACTCGTACAGAGGTAGATACCGATCAGGTCGTTTGGTCTGGGGGTCTAAACTGCGTCGCGCTTCGACCACATCCACCACATGGGACAAGTATTCATGAACCCCACCGCTATTTAAAACATGGTGCCATTCTACCAAGGCCTGGGACACTAACCCGGTCGCGTACAAGGTGTTTCCCAACCATTCACGGATGTCGGTACGTTCGGGTTTATAGCTTAATGCCTTTTGGAAAGCTATCAGAGCTCGGTTGTACTGCCCGTTGTTATACAGGTCAACGCCGTCCCGAAAGGCGGAATCAGCCCTCACCATATTGTAATCTAGCGGCTGATCTTGAGCAGAAACTGAAAACGTCACGAGTAATAAACCTAAGCAGAACCAATATATTTTCATACACGTCTCTTTGGGGTGCTTTCTTCTCCTAAGGCCTGAAGCGCCACCCTCTGATGCTGACGAAAGTCCGGATTGTCCGGCTGTGCCTTTACCGCTTTATCTAAGTAAAATCTTGCCACCTTATCTTGGCCCATGCGGTGATATACCCAACCCAGCGAATCGAGGTAGGTCGGATTTTCAGGCTTTAAGGCCAAGGCTTTGCGACACAACTGAAGAGCCCGCTCTAAAAGCACTCCCTCTTCGGCTAAAATATACCCCAAAGAATTCATGGCATTGGCATTCTCAGGGTCCATGGCCACAGCTCGATTTAACCAGGCTACGCCCTCTTTCCCCCGGCCAGTTGCCCAGAGGACATAACCGTAATTCGAAAAGACCTGGACAGATTCTACGCCTTCGTCGATCATCCCTTTCAATTCTTTTTCAGCCAGGGAATATTTTTTTTCAGTTGTCAGCAAAAACGCTCGAATCATCCGAGCTTGTAGAATTTTTAAAAAGTTACTTTCTTGAATAATCACTAAATCTAAAGATTTAAGAGCTTCTTCTGCCCGACCCAGCTTGGAATAGCATAGGGCCTGATAGTAAGCCGCTTCAGGAATTTCTAAAGGATCAATATCCTCAAGAAAGTAGAGAGCTTGTTCAAAATGCCCGCCTTCAAAAAGCCTCAGTCCTTCTTCCCAAGGATCGTTCACGGCAAAGTCCTTCGATTTTGACGCTCTTGCAAGGCCACGGGGTGACTGGCTACCACCGTACAAGAAACCTTGCCGCGACGAACAGCGGCCCAATCAGAACCTTCCGCGATCGCATCGTCTAAAATCAGTCCTTTGACCCAACACCAAACTTCACCACCAGGGGCTTCAAACTCAACCACTTGATCGTAATACCGTCGTTCACTCGGCACAGCCCACTCTGCTTCGAGCGGAAATAACGGACGAGAGGGAAAATTGACATTCAAAAAAGTACCTGGAACCCATTCTGCCACCCAATCTTCCAGATTTTGTCGAACAAAATTCGCACCGTGAGAAAAGTCCCAAGGGGCAGACTGCACATCGAGGGATAAGGCCACGCCCGGCACACCTAAAAGCGAAGCTTGGCGAGCCGCCGCCGCAGTCCCTGAATAAATTAAATCCGTACCCAGATTGGGTCCATGATTGATTCCAGAAACCACTACGTCGAAAGCCGGTACTAAGGAACCTCGAAATGCTAAAAAAACACAATCTGCTGGTGAACCCGAACAAGCAAATCGACGATTTCCGCGGCGTGCTAGTTTCACTGGTCCTCGCATTTGAATCGCATGACTTTGACCGGAGCGCTCACCGTCAGGAGCTACCACCCAAACTTCATGATCCGCTAAAGCGTTTTCCAGGGCAGCTATGCCCTCACTGTCAATTCCATCGTCATTGGTCAGAAGAATCCGCATCCGGCCCCCTCCCTGAGGCATTTTACCTTCTCAGTGAAGACCTTTCAACTGTTCAAGAGCTGATCTCTCGATTCAGAGGCTGATCCAGGCGTGCCCCTGAGGAAGGGCGAAAGCTTCTTAACTCGGCTTTGAACCCAAATATTCGTTCATATTCTTCTGCCAAAGGCCGAAATTTGGCCCAGGCCGTGGGTTTTCCCAGAGCTAAGACACTAGATCCGGTTTCTTCACCAGTTAAACGAGCCCCCGCAAGCCCCTCAAGATCCTGAAGCCGTTTAACTAACCAATCAATTTCTGGGCATGATACTTCAAATAAATCTCTTAAACTTTCATGAGAACGGTGCATGAGACGCCCCAAGCTCACCATATCTTGCGTCCGCAAGCAATCCGAGGCTTCTTGAAGCCGGACTAGTTCATCAATGATGTGTAAACTTCGGCGTCTGGCCGCCTCAGGCAGGGTTCCCACGCTATCCCTAAGATCAGACTTAGAGTAATCCCGCAAAGATTTCCCGTTTCGTCCATCGTTAAGAATTTTCAGGCATAAGTTGCAGGCTTGCCGGGCGGCTCGAACAGATTCGCTAGAACTGGGGGGAACCCGTGAATTGATGACGGCCAATTCCCAACCTGACTCGGGGAAAGGTAAGTTTTCCCCCTCTCTTCGACGGGCATCGTACCAAAACAAGTGATGATCTAAGGCGTAAGTCAGAGTTTTTCCAGTACCCTGACCAAGAGAAACTCCTAAAAAGTGATGTTCAGCTTGAAAAGCTAAGGTCGTAAGTTCTTCGGGAGTAAGACCTGCTTGAAAAAACTCATTAAAGGCATAGGCAGAGGCTAGGCAAAGAGCTTGAGAGGAACCTAAGCCAATAGATTGAGGGATGTCCCCGCAAATGACTACCTCAAGCCCTGTCAAGGCTACGCCCAAAGCGGCAAAACCCGCTAAGACTCCTTTGGGGAGGTTGGCCCACCGGTCTTCTTTACGGTACTTCATGCTGGTAGCCACAGCTTTCTTGCGTTCATTATATTCACGGGAAAAAAACTTGACAATATGGTCTGAACGAGAACTCACACTCACCCAAACTCGAAAGTTCGTGGCTGCACTTAAGGTGATTCCCTGCACAAACTCGGTGTAATCACCGAGAATTCCCACCTTACCCGGAGCAGAAGCTACCACGGAGGGGAGAGAACCGTACTCCTTAACATGTATATCGCGGCAAATGAGGAGTTTAGGATCCAACCATTTTTCCTTTTTCCTAGTTTACGTCGAAAACGTGGTATCTTCAATGACTTTTTGCTATAATGCTGAATATGTCTGCTTCATGGATTTGGGCCGTACTTGCCTCCGCCGTTTCTGTTTCGCTGGCCATGCCGAATGAACTACAGCTAGCTGGTAGCCCGTGGTTGGCGTTGATAGCTTGGGTACCTTTGTTTTGGGCACTCAAGCAAACCAAACGGAATCGCGAAGCTTCCCTGTTGACGGCTCTCTTTATCTTTATTGCAACCCTAATCCAATGCTACTGGCTGGCGTTTTTTAAAGATTATGCCGTTTGGACGTTGTTGGGTCCTGCTATTGGCGAAGCTGCCTTTGGAGCTTTACTTGGTCCTTTTTTACGGCGTTTCCTTCAAGAAAAAACTGTATGGCGACCTTTTGCCGTAGGAGCGGTTTGGGCCGTCTATGAATACTTGCGTTCGAATGGATTTTTGGGGTTTCCCTGGGGATTGGCCCCCTACCCTTTTCACGGCTGGCTATGGCTGATTCAAATCACCGACCTCACCGGTTTAGCCTTTATCGCCTTTCTGGTCATTGCTCTCAATGTCTGGCTGAGCGATCTAGCTGACAGTTTAAGCCGTCACAAAACTCCAGATTGGACACCTGGCTGGGTAATTCTGGCTCTGACCGTAGTAACAGCATTTTATGGGGTGGTTAAACTCACGACCCCTCCTCAGCCTACTTTGGCGTATGCTCGTATGGCCCTAGTTCAACAAAGCAGCGACCCTTGGGCCTCAAATGGCCCCTGGCCATCAAAAGCTGACCGAGATTCTTTGCGAGAAGCCGTAAAACTGAGTCTGGAAGGTATGAAAAAAGACCACATCAATCTGGTTGTGTGGAGTGAAACTTCGATTCGGGGGCCCTTGCAATTTAGTCGCCCCTTTTACGAATACCATCCAGCCGGACAAACCTTGATGAGTGTCATCCGATCCCACGACGCCTATTGGTTATTTGGAAATCCCTATGCTCAAAGTCCTGACGCCGACGACCCGGGCTGGGTCAATGCCACCGTGTTCATGAATCCGGCCTCGCGAATCGTGGATTACTATGGCAAAATTCAACAAGTTCCTTTTGCCGAACACATTCCCTTTTGGAATGTGCCGTTTGTTCAAAAGTTTTTCAAATCGGTGGTTGGTTTAGAAGGTAGTTGGTCTTTAGGACGAAAACTCACCGTATTCCACTTACCTCTGCCCCGTTCTCAAGGTAAAGCCTCAGAGTTGAACTTCAGCACACCAATTTGTTTTGAAGATGCCTTCCCGTGGCTTACCCGACTTATGGTTCAAAAAGGTGCCCAAGTTTTGGTGAATCTTACCGATGATTCCTGGTCAAAGATGGCGTCCAGCGAAGTTCAACACGAAGTGGCTGCCCGCTTTCGTACAGTCGAAGATAGGGTTTACCTAATACGCTCCACCAATAGCGGGGTTACCGAAATGGTAGACCCCTGGGGTCGTACCGTAGCCGGTCCGTTACCACTCTTCCGTCCAGGAGTTCTTGACGTCAAAGTCCCCATAACGGCACGTCATGGTGAAACCTTCTATGTGCAGTTTG